>NZ_JARRQY010000077.1:0-12616 GCF_037381185.1 Acidihalobacter sp. | reverse complement strand
TGTGGGGCATCCCGGCCAGCCCCTACCGCAACATGGATGGCGTGCTGCTCGCCATCCGGCATGCGCGCGAAAGCGGCATCCCGTATCTGGGCACCTGCGGCGGCTGCCAGCATGCCATTATCGAATATGCCCGCAACGTGCTCGGCTGGATTGATGCGAACCATGCCGAAACATCGCCCGAAGCCGCGCGCGCGGTCATCGCGCCGCTGGCCTGCGCGCTGGTCGACGCCACCGGCACGGTCGACCTCGTTCCCGGCAGTCGCCTCGCGACGATCTACGCCGGAGCGCAGGCCACCGAGGGCTACCGCTGCAGCTTCGGCGTGAACGAGGCGTTTCGCGACGAACTGCTGCGCGGCCCCTTGCGCCTGGCGGCCACCGACGCCGACGACGGCGAGGTGCGCGCGGTGGAGCTGGATAAGCATCCGTTCTTCGTCGCCACCCTGTTCCAGCCCGAACGGGCCGCGCTGCGCGGCGAGTCAGCCCCGCTGATCAACGCTTTTGCGGCGGCCTGCGCCGAATGAAGCCAATGCCAGTTCGGAAGGAGACACGATAAGCATGATCAAGTCCCTCTATGTCGCCAAGCAACGCCGAGGGGAACAACAGGCTGTGCCAGAAATACGCCTGATTGCCAACCGCGGCATCGTCGGCGACCGTAACTTCGACAAATCGAAATGGCCGGGCCAGAACATCACCTTCGTCGAAGCCGAGGAAATCGCCAGGTATAACGGCGCCTACGGGCAGGCCATTGCCGAACACGCGACCCGGCGCAACGTGGTCACCGAAGGCGTGCGCCTGAACGATCTGCTGGGGAGGGAATTCAGCGTTGGCGGCGTGCGCTTCCGCGGCATCGAACTGTGCGAGCCCTGCGCCATCCTGGGCGAGCTGCTCTCCAACCAGGACCTTGCCAAGAAGGACGTGGTGAAAGCGTGGGTGGGCCGCGGCGGCCTGCGCGCCGACGTGCTCTCGGACGGCATTCTGGCAGTGGGCATGCGTTTCGATCTGCGCGAGAATGCCTGATACGTAGCGTGCCATTCGCGGAGATCAGACATGTTCGACATCCAGAACTACGGCAGCTTTCTCGCCGCCATCCTCGTGTTCCAGCTCATCCCCGGCGCCGGCACCATCGCCATCCTCAACGCCACCGCCCGCAACGGCATCGGTGCGGGTCTGGGCGCGGTACTCGGCACGCTGTGCGGCGATCTGGTCTACATGCTTGCCGCCGTCGCCGGCCTCGCCGCGGTGATGAACGCCAATCCGGAGCTGTTCCGCGCGATGCAGTGGTTCGGCGCCGGCTATCTGATGTGGATGGGCTTTCAGCTGCTGGGCCGGCCGGTGCACGACGTGCCCGCCTGGGACGAGCCGCAGAAATCCGGATGGGTGTATTTCCGCCAGGCGCTGGCGGTGAGTCTCACCAACCCCAAGGTCATGCTGTTCTTCGTCGCCTTCTTCCCGCTGTTCCTCAGCCCCGGCGCTTCGCACGCGACGCTGATCGCCATGATGGTGCATGTCACGCTCATCAGCCTCCTGTACCAAGCGGGGCTGGTGCTGCTGGGCAACTCCGTCGCCAAACGACTCAAGACCCTGCCCTTCGCCCGCAAGCTCGCTACGCGCTTGGCCGGCGTGGCGCTGATCGGCTTCGGCGTCAAGCTGGCGACCGGCAACCGCTGACGCCGGCTAACCAGCGCTCGATTCGAACAGCGCCATCAGCCGCCGGTGGTCCAACGCCTCGACGCGGCGTCCCCTGCGCCCGACCATCGTATCCGCCGCGAGCATGGCGTTGATCACCGCCTCCTCGACGCTTTCCACCGCGGCCATGAACAGGGCGTCGAGTTCGTCGCTGCCCAGCGCCTCGAAACTCAGCCGCGGCGGCTCCGGCAGCGGACCGGGATCGTTTGCGGTGGTGAAGGCGATGAAGATATCGCCGGAATTGTTGCCCGAGGGCGTGCCGCCGCGGCCGATGCCGATGGCCGCCCGGCGCGCCAGGCGTTCGAGTTGATTCGGTAACAACGGCGCATCGGTGGCCAGCACGACGATGATCGAACCGCGCTCGGCGTTCCAGATCGGTGCACCCGGCATCTCCCTGCCCACCGGCACACCGCAGACGTTCAGCCACGGACGCAGGCCGTGGTTCGCCTGCACCAGCGCGCCCAGCGTGTACTGCCCGGCGCCCGTCGAAAAGCGGCGCGAGGCGGTGCCCGTTCCGCCCTTGAACTCGTAGGCGATCATGCCGGTGCCGCCGCCGACCGAACCTTCGGCGAGCGCCCCTCCCTGCGCCCCGTCGATCGCCGTGCGCACGTGCGCCTCGGTGACGTGGAAGCCCGCGATGTCGTTGAGATAGCCGTCGTAGGTCTCCGCCGCCACCGGCAGAATCCAGACGTCTTCGCCGACCGCCGCCGGGAACCGCTCGGCCATCCAGCGCGCCGTGGCGTGGTGTGCGAGGCCGACCGACAAGGTGTTGGTGATGGTGATCGGCCCGGTGAACCAACCCGCCTCGCGAATCCAGTGCGTGCCGGTCATCTCGCCGTTGCCGTTCATCGAGAACGTCCCCGCCCAGACCGGGTGCAGCAGATCGTCCGACGCACGCGGCAGGATCGCGGTGACACCCGTGCGTACCGACTCCGTACCCTCTGCAAGCGTGGTATAGCCGACGGCGATGCCGGGAACGTCCGTGATGGCGTTGAGTGGCCCGGGCGTTCCAGGCATCGGCAGACCCAGGCCACGGGCGCGCGGCCGGCCGTCGGCGGCGTGTGAACTCGGGGGGAACTCGGTCGACTGATCGGCCATCGGCTTGCATCATCGTTGGGAGAAAGCGCCATTCTAGCCAGAGGGCACGTTCATATCACGACTGCAATGGCAAAGCGCCTCAGCGGCGCCTAGCCCGCCTGGATCAAAAGCGAGCACTGTGCAACGCCCAGCCAGGCCTTACCTGGCAAATATCGGATAGCCGTCTATATCTAGAGTTGGGGCGCCGCTCTCGGGGGAGATTGTCATGTCGGAACCGGTCTTGGCTGGATTGACCCTGCTAGCATGGAGCATCGGCATGGGCGTTTTCATCGTCCTGCTCAAATACTGCGGCGGCTGCAAAAAAGCCAAATGCGATGCTCGATCCGAATCGCATGCGAAGCCCGCCCCCGGCGCCCGAACAGACGACGCTCCCTCGCCATAGAAAAGGTCGTCAATTCGAAATTGGCGAATAATCTCCCTCCTGCCGAAAGCCGGAACGGTGTCGCTTTTGACTCACGCCCCCGAGTTTCTATATCCTGCGCCACGTCTAAAGGGGAGTAGCCGCCCTCCGTCTCGAGAGGGGTACGCGTCAACAGACTTGGCCGGTTTCCGGCCGTGGCGCGCACGACCGATTGGTTTGGCGAGACCTTTGGCATGCTGCTCCCAGCACGGGCTGGGCGCGCAGCGTGTCAATGGTCCTTGAGCCCAGCCCGATCGGATACCCCATGTCAGGTTTACTGCACCCGTTTCTGGTCTCCACCGGAGTGGTCGCGACCGCCGAGTTCGGCGACAAAACCCAGCTCCTCGCCATCGTCCTGGCGTCCCGTTTCAAAAAGCCGCTCCCTATCATCCTAGGCATACTGCTCGCCACCCTTGCGAACCACGCCGTGGCCGCCTGGCTGGGGGAGTGGCTTGGCTCTCTGTTGACGCCGGAGGTGCTGCGCTGGGTCCTGGGCGTTTCCTTCCTGGCCGGCGCGGCTTGGATACTCATCCCGGACAAACTGGACGAAGACGATTCGTCCACCCCGCTGGCCGCATACGGTGCACTGGCCGCCACCTTCGTCGGCTTCTTCCTCGCCGAAATCGGCGACAAGACCCAGATTGCGACCATCGCCCTGGCCGCCAGATTCGAAATGCTCGGCCCGGTCGTGGCCGGCACCACCCTCGGCATGCTGATCGCCAACGTGCCCGCCGTGCTGCTCGGCCACTCTGCGGCCAACCGGATACCCGTGACGCCGATCCGTATCGTAGCCGCCTGTCTGTTCGTGATATTGGGACTGCGCGAGTTGCTGTAAACGGCGCGCCTGCATTTCAGAGCCACGCCTGCCGGCGTATCCTGCCGAAAACCACGAGCGGTTTCCAACCGTGGCTCCGTCCTTGCCACGACAAGGACGGAGCCATCGAGGCGACCAATTTAGACCATGGGATTGCCGTTCGCGGTCGTCTCCGGCACTTCTTCCTTCACGTCCCAATGCTCGACGAGCCGGCCGTCAACGACACGGTAGATATCGACCACCGCAGTGCCGCTATCCTCGGCCGTCGCCTGAAACAGCGTGTGGGCCACCACCAGATCGCCCTCAGCCACCAGACGGGCGACGGTAAAGCGCCCTTCCGGCAGGTTTTCGAACATCGGCCCCAGAAAGGCCTCGAGCGGGGCACGGCCGTTGGCCACATGCGGGTTGTGCTGGACATAGTCCTCGGCAACGAAGTCCTTCAGCGCGGTTACGTCGTAGGCGTTCCAGACCTTGGCGTAGAAATCGGCGACAAGCATCTTGTTGCGTTCGCTGAGCGGAATTTCGCTTTGATTGGACATGGTTGTTTTCTCTCCTTGTTCGAAAGGCTTATGGCTAGATTCGAAGGGCCGCTAGCAGACGGCGCCGAGATGCTTGCGCCGCGCCACGTGGCGCGACATCCAAAGCGCGGCGAAACTCGCGCCGAGCAGAGTCAAGGAAACCAGGGGTAGACCGCCGAGGCCGACGACGGGTGCGAGGCTGCCGGCGGCGAATGAACCCGCGGCCATGCCGACGTAGATCGCCGACGCGTTGAGCGCAAGCGCGAGACCGCCGGCCTGCGGCGCCAGCTCCAACATCCGGCGCTGCTGCGAAGGCATGAATACATCGCTGCCGATGGCCCAGAACACGAGAATCGCCAGCGCGAACGGGAACTGCGGCGGGGCGAAGCGGAGCGCGAAGAACACGCTCATCAGCCCCAGGAGCGCCACGGCCACGGCGCGGTCTGCGGACCACAGGCGCGCAAGCCTGCGCACCAGAAGATTCCCCAGAATACCGGCCAGGCCGTAGACCATCAGCGCGGCGGACACGGCCTCGGCACCGACCAGGAAGCGATCGCGCAACATCGGCACGATCATCGTGTAGCTGGCGAACACGCCAGCCATTTCCAGCACCATCACGACGATCCCCGAAGCCGTGACGGGGCGGACGAGCGTTGCAAACAAGTCGCGGGCGTTCACGCGCTGGCCTGGACCGCCGTCTTCGACGAAGACGGCGATTAGCCCGGCGGCCGCCAGCGTCGCCAGGCCGATCAGGACGAACGTCGGCCGCCAGCCGATGGCGGCTCCCAGCCAGGTCGATAGCGGCACGCCCACGACGGTGGCGATGGTCATGCCGCTGAATACCACGGCCAGGGCATGGCCGCGCTGCTCCGTGGTGACGAGACTCGCCCCCAGCGCGGAAGCGCCCGGGCCGAGCGCCGCAGCGCCGATGGCCGCGATGACGCGCATCGCCAACAGCAGCGGATAGCTTGAAACGAGCGCCGACCCGAGCGTCCCCGCAGCCAGCAAGGCCAAACCCAGGAGAACCAGCCGCTTGCGCGACCAGTGTCCGACCAGCATCTGCAGCGTTGGCGCGCTGGCGGCAAAGGTCACCGCGAACGCCGACACCAGGAAGGCAACGCAGCCTTCGCCGAGATCCAGCGACGCCGCGATCCGCGGCAGCGTTCCGACAACGGCGAGAGAGGCCGTGCCCATGCAGAAATAGGCAAGGCTGAGAACATGCAGTGAGAAATTCCTGGACCGGTCCGACATGACACCCTCGGGAGAAACATTTGACGGGTGTAAAATACGGGCGTCCTCGTCATAATTGAAATCGATTGTCAGTATTCGACATATAATCAATATGGATGACAAGAACATCGACCTCAACCTGCTGGCCTCGCTCGACGTACTGATCGAGGAAGCAAACGTCACGCACGCCGCCGCGCGCCTAGGCATCAGTCAGCCCGCGCTGTCGGCACAGCTCGCCCGCCTACGCGACCTGTTCGACGATCCGCTTCTAGTGCCCTCGGAAACCGGCCGCGGGATGCTGCCGACCGTCCGCGCGCTGGAACTGAAAACCCCGCTGCATGCCGCGCTCAAGGACCTCGAAGCGGCGGTCAGGCGCCCCTCCACCTTCGACCCGCTGACCGACGAGCGCAGCTTCGCGATCTCCGCCAGCGACTATGCGACCGTCGTTTTCGGGCTCACGCTCATCGAACGCCTGCGCGCCGTAGCGGGCCGAGGCATTCGCATCAGCTTCCAGAACGTGCGTACGGACGCGATCGGCGCGCAACTCGAACGCGGCGACCTGGATCTTCTGATCGGTTCGGAGCGAATGGTTCCGCCCACGATGAAGGCGCGCAAGCTGATCGACGAACGCTTCGTGATGATCCAACGCAAGGGACATCCGCGCGGCACGGTCGCCGTCGACCTGGACGGCTACTGCGCACTGGAGCACGTGCTCGTCTCGACCAGCGGGGGCAGCCTGCACGGCTTCATCGACGAGCAGCTCGCGGAGTTGGGCTACCGGCGTAGCGTCGTCCTGTCGGTGCACCAGTTCATTCTCGCGCCCATGGTCGTCGAGGCGACCGACTTCGTCTCGACCGTGCCGGAGCGTCTGGCCCGCCGCTTCGCGGATCGCATCGACATATTCGAGCTGCCCTTCGCGGCCCGCGGCTTCAGCCTGTACGCGGCATGGCATCCGCGCAGCCATGCCGACCCCGCGCACGTCTGGCTGCGCAATCGACTGGTCGAGGCGAGCCAAAGCGAAGACGCGCGAGCATACGACGAGTAGTCCGCACGGATACGCTCTGCGTCTCAGATGAAGAAGCGCCGACGACTTCATCTGCCCGCCTTCGCGGGAGTTATGGTCGGTCTGTCCATGCGTCGCTCAAAAATCGGAAACACCCACGTCCCGAAACGAGCGTCAATGCACTGAGGCGGCAGGACGCGGCGCCGACAACCGCCCTACACCACATTTGTCGAAGGGGCCGATCGCCGCAGCAGCGCATTGCGCGCCGCCCATTCCTCGGCCGGCTCCAGGCTCTCGAGGAACTGGACCTTGCCGGCGGCCAGCACCGCCACCGGCAGGCCGTCGCGGTACAGCACGCGATTGCCGGTCAGCGCAGGCAGCCGCCCGCCGGGCGTGAGCACGCCGACCAGGTTGAGCGGATCGGCGGCCGACAGCGAGATCCAGCCCTGCGAGGCATCGCCGGCAGCGACCCGGCGGCGCGCCTCGCGCAGCGGGCCGATGGCTTCCGGCAGGGCGAACTGCTCGCCGGAGAAACCGGCCACGAAACGCCCACCGCGGATCTCGCCGCGCGCCTCCAGGCGGCGGTAGCATCGCAGCAGATCGCGCCACGGCGGCAGCCAGCCGGCCTCGCGCTCCAGCATCCGCCAGAACACCACGCCGTAGCGGCGCAACAGCGTGCGGGCGATGTGCTCGACCGCCTCGCCGTCGCCCTGCCTCGCGGCGTCCGATGGCGGGCGCCGCGCCAGCGCCCAGCGCCCGGCCGCATCCATGCCGAATCCCGCCACGCGCGGGCGCCGCCAGCCGGGCCGTGGTCGGCGGCGGTCGGCCGGCAGCAGCAGCGCACGCAGGCCGGCAAAGCTGTCGGAATTCACCAGGCCGGTCGCCACCAGCTCGGCCAGCGCCTCTTCGACCTGCGCGCGCAGCAGGCCGCTGCCGTCCAGCAGTTCGTCGAAGAACGAGGCGCCGTGCTCGCGGATGCTCGCGGCGACCGCCCGCGCAGCGGCGCTCAGGTTTTCCTCGGAGGGCGCGGCGGCGAAGCGCCCCCACAGCCGCGCACTGCGGCGCAGCATCAGGGCGATCGGCGTGGTGCGCACCGGACCCGCGCCACGCGAACCGCGTTCGCCGGCCGCGCGCGGCGTCAGCCGAGCCCAGGCGACACGCCCGGCCAGACATTGCTCGTCCAGCCAGACGGGATCGTAGTCGGCGATGCGCGCCGGCAGAAGCTCGCTTTCCCAAGCGCCCGCCGCCGCCTCGAAGCCTTCGAGCTGCCCCGCCACGACGGCCACCGCGTCGGGCCCCTCCAGGCGTGCATCCGGCGCCACGTGCTGCCACTCGAACAGAAAGCTCAGGAAGTCGCGCGCGGCCACCGGTTCGATCTCGGCGCGCAGGCGCTTGACCGTGTAGCGGTGAATGCGCGCCAGCAGGCGCCGTTCGCACCATTCCTCGTTGGGGGCATCGGGCGTATAGCGCCCGCGCATGGCGAAACCCTCGGCCTCCAACGCAGCCAGTGCCGCAGCGATCGCCGAACCCGGCAGCGCCAGGGGCGCGCCCAGTTCGGCCGCGGTCACCGGGCCGAGGCCCTCCAGGCGCCCGCGCAGCACCTCGACCAGCGCCTCCTCCGCCGTCGCCTGCGGCTCGGCGTAGCCCGGCGGAGCGACGATGGCGGGTTCCATGGCGGCGTGCGGGAACAAGGTGCGGAACTGGTCGATCCGCTCGGCGGCTATCCACAGCGGTTCGCCCTCACCGTGCAGCCGGGCGACCCGCCCGGCCTTGCCCAGGGCGGCCAACCAGTCCTTCCAGTGCACGCCGCCGGCCTGCGCTTCAGCTTCGGTCAGAAAGCCCAGCAGCACCAGCGCGTCGTGCAGCTCGTCGGCGTTGACCGCTTCGGGCCACACCTCGCGGCGCACGCGCTCGATGGCCTCCGGGTCCAGACGGCCGAGCTCGGCCGCGCTCTCCGGGTCCATCCAGCGCCTGCCCATCACCGCCTGCGTGCGGCGCTCCTCCAGCGGCGCGTCGTCGAGAAAGGCGTAGGGGCGCGCGGACAGCACCTCCAGCGCCAGCGGCGACGGTTCCGACAGGTCGCAGGCGACGGTACGCACCGCGCCCGACTCGATGCCGCGCAGCAGCGCCTCGAAGCCCTCCACGTCCATGGCCTCGTGCAGGCAGTCGTAGAGCGTCTGTTCGACCAGCGGATGGTCGGGGATCTCGCGCTCGCCGGCGAGGTTCTCGAAGCACGCGATCTGGTCGGGGAACACCGCGGCGACCAGATCCTCGGCATCCATGCGCATGAACTGCGGCGGCACCTTCCTGCCCCCGCGAAAACGCGGCAGCGCCAGCGCAACGCCCGCCACCCAGCGCCAGCGCGTGATGAACATGGGCGCGTCGAGCAGGGCCTGGATCAGCAGGTGCCGCGCCGTGGCCGAGCTGAGATAGCGCGCCACCTCGTCCAGCGGGAAACTGTGCGCGGTGGTCAGCGACAGCACGATGTTGTCCTCGGTCGCCGCCGCCTGCAGCTCGAAGTTGAACTTGCGGCAGAAGCGCTTGCGCAGGGTCAGGCCCCAGGCGCGGTTGACGCGGCTGCCGTAGGGCGAATGGATCACCAGCTGCATGCCGCCGGCTTCGTCGAAGAAGCGCTCCAGCACGACGGTGTCGCGCGTCGGCAGACAGCCCAGCGCCGCATAGGCGGCCGCCAGGTACTCCACCAGCTGGCGCGCGGCCGGTTCGCCGAGCCCCACCTCCTCCTGCAGCCAGCGCTGCGCGACCCCGCCCTGCGGGGCGTCGTCCAGCCGCCGCGCGATCTCGGCGCGCAGGCGCGACACGGACTCGGACAGCTCGTCGCTGCGTCCCGGCGCCTCGCCCAGCCAGAACGGAATGGTAGGCGTCAGCCCCTGCGCGTCCTCCACGCGCACGGTGCCGCGCTCGATGCGCAGGATGCGGTAGGCGCTGTTGCCGAGCTGGAACACGTCACCGGCCATGCTCTCGACCGCGAAATCCTCGTTCACCGTGCCGACGACATGGTTCTCCGGCTCCAGCAGCACCTGATAATCGGCGGTGTCCGGGATGGTGCCGCCGCTGGTCAGCGCGGTGAGGCGGGCGTTGCGCCGCCCGCGCAGCAGGCCGTTGACCGCGTCGTGGTGCAGCAGCGCGCCGTGGCGTCCGCGGCGCGTGGTGTAACCCTCGGCGAGCATGCGCACGATGCCCATGAAGTCCTCGCGGGCGAGCGCGCGATACGGCCAGGCGCGGCGCAGCAGCGCGTAAAGCCCCTCCTCGTCCCACTCGCGCGCCGCCGTCTCCGCGACGATCTGCTGGGCCAGCACGTCCAGCGGACGCTCGGGGATGATCAGACGGTCCAGCTCGCCGCGGCGCACGCTGTCGAGCAACGCGGCACATTCGACCAGTTCGTCGCGCGACAACGGGAACAGCCGCCCCTTAGGCGTGCCGCCGACGCCGTGGCCGGAGCGCCCGACGCGCTGCAGGAAGGCGGCGATGGAGCGCGGCGAAGCGAGCTGGCACACCAGGTCCACCTCGCCGATGTCGATGCCCAGCTCCAGCGAGGCGGTGGCCACCAGCGCGCGCAGCTCGCCCCCTTTGAGGCGTTGCTCGGCGTCGAGACGTTTCTCCTTGGCCAGACTGCCGTGGTGCGCCGCCACGTGCTCCTCGCCCAGACGCTCGGCGAGATGCCGGGTCACGCGCTCGGCCAGCCGCCGCGTGTTGACGAACACCAGCGTGGTGCGGTGCTCGCGCACCAGCTCGGCCAGACGGTCGTAGACCAGCTCCCAGACCTCGTTGGACATCACCGCTTCCAGCGGCGCGACCGGCACCTCCAGCGCCAGGTCGCGCGCGCGGCTGTGGCCGCTGTCGACGATGGCGCAGTCGGTGGCCCGCTCGCCGTCGGGCCCGGCGCCGACCAGGAAGCGCGCCACGTCCTCGATGGGCTTCTGCGTGGCCGATAGGCCGACGCGCTGCAGCGGACGGCCGGTCAGCGCCTGCAGACGCTCCAGCGACACGGCCAGATGCACGCCGCGCTTGTTGGGCGCCAGCGCGTGGATCTCGTCGACGATCACCGAGCGCGTGGTGGCGAGCATCCGTCGCCCGGACACCGAGCCGAGCAGGACGTATAGCGACTCTGGCGTGGTGACTACGATATGCGGCGGACGCTTGAACATGCGCGTACGCTCGGCGGCCGGCGTGTCGCCGCTGCGCACCAGGGTGCGGATGTCCACGTCCGGCAGGTCCTGCTCGGCCAGCAGCTCGCGGATGCCCTCCAGCGGCACTTCCAGGTTGCGGTGGATGTCGTTGGACAGCGCCTTGAGCGGCGAGACGTAGACCACGCGGGTCTCGTCGGGCAGTTCGCCGGCGAGGCCCTCGCGCACCAGCGCGTCGATCGCCGCCAGGAAGGCGGCCAGCGTCTTGCCCGACCCGGTAGGCGCGGCGATCAGCGTGTGCCGCCCGGCCTCGATCGCCGGCCAGGCGTCGAGCTGCGCCGGCGTGGGCACGCCGAAGCGACGCCGGAACCAGGCGGCGACCGCAGGATGGAACAGTTTGGCGGGAAGCTCCTCAGACATGGCAACGACCGTTGGCTATCCTGTCCGATAATAGCGCTACGGCGCCTCGCACGCTGTTTCGGGAGAAACACACAGATGCCGCAACTGTCCGCAAGCCTGGCTGCCTGGGGTACCGATACCTTCGCCGATACCTTGTGCGACGAAGTCCGCCGCCTAGGCGCCTCGCAGCTCCCGCTGCAGGACGGGCTGCGCCACGGCAGCTACGCGCTGGACGAGATCCGCGGCGCAATGCTGCTACGCGCAGAGGAAACGCCGCAGACCATTCAAGCCACGGTGGGTGTGTTCTACGCCGGCATCATCGCCGGCTGCAACTGTGCAGACGATCCGACGCCGGTCGAGGCTCAGGAGGAATACTGCGAAATCCGTTTGGTAATCGACCGCGCGGACGCCACCACTCACGTCACGCTGACCAACCAAACGCAAGCGAGGCTCGTGTCATCACACCCGCGCAGTCGACGCGAACAGCTCTGCGTTCCATCCATAACACTGCGGCGAGTTACCGAGTCCTCCGCTTGCCCCAGGCTGTCGTAACGTCGCTCGGCGCCGAATACGTACGAATTACATATCCAAAGGACTAACCACGCCCCGTCCGCCCTTGTACACCACATGGATGTATATCATCGTGGTGGCCACATCAAACGCGCTTGGTGCGGATCAGGTCGTCAAGCCAAGACAAACCGATGTTCAGCACGTCCCAATACAAGAACAACAAGGTCGATAGCGCCTGATTCTGCGTCGAGGCAGCCACTTACCGCTGCGCAGCCAAGTGTGTCAGAAACGCCTCAACTTCCGGCGCCCCCATCTCGCGGGGATGCTTCTTGCCATGGAACAGGATGAAACGCTTAATCCATTGAAGATATTGAGTTTCGGTGCGGATACTGTAATGTTTTGTGCGAAGCAGATCGCGGGTTTGATCGAGGAACTTCGGTGGAGGTGTGTTTGCATCCATACGTGAGGCCCTCTATTTTCATCCTACCAAGTAAAAACAGATAGATAGAACTAGAATGGTAGATTTATACACCGAAGGACCACCGAAATATACACCTTTACAGGTGTATATTGTTAGTTGGCCGAGATAGAAGGCTCCGCCGGATTCAGAGATCATTTAGGCTTCAGATTCATTTGCTTAGGCTAGAAAAACCGCACAAAATCTGATAGAAGTGAAGCGCGAATTAAGCGCGGCGCATAACGAGTTCATGCACACGCGCAGAATCAGCGCTTCAGATTTTTCAGAACTGCCCCTTCTGTTGCGAGGTCTGGCGATGCAGACTCGATTAACGTCCGTGTGGACTGACCGCCTTC
>NZ_JARRQY010000076.1:0-13516 GCF_037381185.1 Acidihalobacter sp. | reverse complement strand
GCGCCCACGCCGGCGGCGGCCGCACCGACCGCTGCGGCCAGGACAGGCAGCACCAGCGGGATGGCGCAGGCGACGATCAGCATCCATTCGTGCACGTCGTCGCGCTTGTCGGGATGGCGCACCAGACGGATGATGACGGCGGTCAGATCGCGGGCGCTGGTGACGATGATCACCCCGGGCACGAAGCTCACCAGCATGTCGGCAACGATGGCCGAGATCGGACGGTCGTCGTCGAACTCGCCGTAGATCACGGCCTTGAGCCAGTCCATGCCGCCGACGATCTTGCTCCAGACCTTGTCGAGTACGTCGTTCATGGGCAGTGTGCTCTCCGGGAAGTCTGGCAACCGGATAAAACAATCCAAAAAATGTGGTTTGTGACGTTACTCGGTTTCCTGCAATCCTCAACTCCAGGTCATTGCCTTACCCCACCACCCAAGCCTTCGCCTCACGAATATCTTCACCACCCCGGTGATCGTAAAACCGAAGAACTTCACACCGGCGCGTATCCACTCCACATCGGTCACCACCGCCACTTTCTCCCAAGCCGTCATATGCGACAGCCCCACCTTGGCGTCATCCCACATCGCGCCGGCAGTAAAGCCGGTCCATTCGGGACCGATGTGATACAGCAGCCGGATCTTGTCGTGCGTCTTCAGAGCGGCTTCGACCGCGGGGATCACGACCGATTCATAGTCCTCGGCCGTGATCTGACCGGACGCGACGAATCCCACCACGTGGGACGGCAGTTCGGGCATGAGTTTGATCATTACGGTAGCCTCCTGAGGATTAACATCACTACGTTCGCACACGTCCTGACGCTTAGGCTGCGCAGTCCGTCATGCTGCTCCGACTTTCCATTTCATTAATATGGTTATTATTCAGACTGCAACAGATGGGATAAGTTCTCAAGCCCGACTCGGTTCGTCACCCCACAACCGTCCACCCAGCCCTGAAGCCCTTCGCACACGCCGCGCCACGGCGGCGGCGACGATCGGCTCGTCCGCCCACAGCTCCACGCTGCTGCGCGCGCGGGTGATGCCGGTGTACAGCAGCTCGCGGGTCAGTACGCGCGCGTCCTGCCGGGGCAGGATCAGCAGCACTTCGTCGAACTCCGAGCCCTGGCTCTTGTGCACGGTCATGGCGTACACGGTCTCGTGCGCCGGCATGCGCCCCGGATGCACGGCGCGCAGACTGCCTTCGGGCGCTTCGAAGAACACGCGCAGACTGCCCGCGGCGTCCGGCCAGACGATGCCGATGTCGCCGTTGAACAGGCCCAGCGCATAGTCGTTTCCCTGCACCATCACCGGCCGGCCGCGGTACCACGGCTTGCGCGTGTCCACGCCGAAGCGCCGGCGCAGGTGGCGCTCGATCTGCGCGTTGATCTCGACTACGCCGAACGGCCCCTCGCGCAGGGCGCAGAGGATGCGCAGGCGTTTGAGACAGGCCAGGGCCTGCTCCGGCCCGGAGGCGGCAAGCGTGTCGCCCAGCACTGCATCCAGCCGCTCGCCCAAGCGCGCCTCCAGCGGCGCAGGCGGCACCAGGCTCAGATCCGGCCAGCCGGCCTCGAGCACGCCAAGCGCCTCGTCGGCGTCGCCGGCATTGACCGCCTGCGCCAGGGCGCCAATGCCGCTTTCGCGCGCGAAGCGGTAACTGTGCGCGAGCAGGGCAACGCTGTCGGCCATGGCCGACGCCTCGGCTGCCTGCCCTTGCGTCTCGCCCGCGGTCTCTAGCAGCGCCTTGCGCAGCTCGGCCGAATAACGCGGCTCGGCCGCCTCGCCGCAGATATCGGCCAGCACCGCGCCGGCCTCCACCGAGGCGAGCTGGTCGCGATCGCCCAGCAACACCAGGCGCGCGTGCTCCGGCAGCGCGTCCAGCGCGCGGGCCAGCAGCGGCAGATCGACCATGGAGGCCTCGTCGATCACCAGCAGGTCGACGTGCAGCGGATTGCCGGCGTTGCGGCGCGGCTGGCTGCGACCCGGCATGACGCCGAGCAGACGGTGCAGGGTCTGCGTGCGCTCCAGGATCGCGGCCTGCTGGATGAGGTCCAGCGGCAGCTCGCGCTTTGCGGCCTGGATGGATTCGGCCAAACGCGCGGCGGCCTTGCCGGTGGGCGCCGCCAGCGCCACGCGCAGATCCTGGCCCTGTTCCAGCAGCAGCGCGAGGATGGCGGTGACGGTGCGCGTCTTGCCGGTGCCGGGGCCGCCCGAGATCACGGCCAGGCGACGCAGCACGGCCAACGCCGCGGCGCGCCGCTGATCCGCGGCCGCAGCGTCCTCGCCCAGCAGACGGCGCAGGCCTTCGGCCAGGCGCTTGCGGTCGACGCCCTCGGCCCAGGACCCGGCACGGACGCGCAGCGCGTCAGCCAGACCTGTCTCGAATGCCCAGTAGCGGGCCAGGTACAGCGCATCGCCGTCCAGCACCAGCGGCGCGGTCGGCCCATCCGCCACCGCCGGACAGGCCTCCAGCATAGCGTGCCACTCGGTCAGCGGCGGCGACGACAGCTCCGGCAGGTCCTCGAACACGGCACGTCCGGCCCAGTCGGCCAGATGCAGGCATACGTCGCCTTCGCCGGTCTGGCGGCTGACCAGGGCGGCGGCGAGCAGCACGCCGTCCGGCGCCTCGCCACGCCCGCCGTTCTCCCCACCACGCGAAACGAGTTCGTCGACAAGGCGCGCGAAGTGATAGTCCAGCTCGCGGATCAGGCCGAGGCTCGCCGCGCGATGTAGAAACGAGAGCGCGCTCATGCCACGCCCTCCACGCCGGCGAACAGCGCGTCCAGTGCCTCGATCAACTCAAGCCCAGGGCGGTCTCTGTACACGCCCAGACGCGGGCCGCCGGCCGGGCGCATGCCGCGCAGGAACAGGTAGAACACGCCGCCGAAGTCGCGCTCGTAGTCGTAGTCCGGCAGGCGCGTGCGCAGGTGACGGTGCAGCGCCACGCAGTAGATGAGGTACTGCAGCTCGTAGCGGTGTTCGCGTATGGCGTCGGCCAGACGGGCCTGTCCGTAGTCGTCGAAGCTGTCGCCCAGGTGGTTGGACTTGTAGTCGGCCAGGTAGTAGCGCCCGTCGCGGCGGAACGTGAGGTCGATGAAGCCCTTCATCATGCCGCGCAGCGGGCTGAAGTGCAGCCGCTCGCCGGCCAGCTCCAGCGGGCCGCTGCGCGCCAGCAGCGCATTCAGTACGCCCGGCTCCAGCGGCGCCAGGGGATAGTAGAAGGCCAGCTCGTCGCGCCGGTCGGCGCGCTCGACCTCGCGCAGGCACAAACCGCCATCGTCCAACGGGGTGTCCAGCACACGGGTGATCAGCGCCTCGATGGCCGGCCGCCACTCGGGGTCGAAGCCATGCAGGCGCAGCCCGTCGCGCACGGCCTGCGACAGCGTCTCGCCCCGGGCCTGCGGGAAGTCCAGACGCTCCAGCAGGGCGTGCAGGAACAGGCCGGCCTGCGCGCCGCGCGGGAAGGCAAAGGCGTCGCGCGCCGGGCGCAACGGCGCGGGCGCAGCGGCCTCGTCCAGCGCCACGGCGTCGTAGTCCGGCAGTTCGGCGCGCTCGCCGTGGCCGGCAACCAGGCCGGAGTAGCTGGTCACGCGCCAGCCGCCATCGACACGCCCGGCGAACGGCCGTGCGTGCTGCGGGCCGGATTCAGGCGACGGCGGCCGGGGTGCCGGTTCCGTGGGCAGCTCGCGCAGGTCCAAGGCGTCACCGGACGGGTCGAAGCCGAGAAGATCGGCGCGCAGCTCCTCCTCGTCGCGCCCGCCCATGCCTCGCTCGCCGTGCAGCAGCCAGGCCAGGGCGGACTCGCCGGCGCCGGCCACCGCTCCCCAGCTCAGGTATACGCGGTGGCGGGCACGCGTAAGCGCGACGTAGAGCAGGCGCAGGTCTTCGGCCAGGCGCTCGCGTTCGGCCAGGGCCGCATGCGCCTCGCGCTCGTCGCTGCCCAGGTCGGCGCACAGCGCGAAGTCGTCCGCGGCATGAAACACGAACGGATTCTTGTGCTCCAGCGGGTCCTTGGGTTTGAACGGCTTCGCGCTCCAGGGGAACGGCAGGAACACCAGCGGGTATTCCAGCCCCTTGGAGGCGTGCACGGTGACCACCTGCACCAGCGATTCGTCGCTTTCCAGGCGCAGCTGCTGCTCCTCGTCCTCGCCGTCGGGCTCGGCGATGCGCTCGTCCAGCCAGCGCAACAGCGCCTCGAAACCGCTGCGCTCGCCCGCGGCCACGGCGAGCAGCTCGCCGAGCTGCAACAGGTTGGTCAGGCGCCGCTCGCCGTCGGGCTCGGCCAGCAGACGGTGGGCGATGTCGCATGTGGAAAGCAGCCGCGTGAACATGGCCATGAAGCCGTGCTCGCGCCAGCGTTGGTTGGCGTCCTGGAAATGCGTCAGCCAGCTCTCCCAGGCATTTTCCTCGTGGTTGAGCGCTTCCAGCGCGACGGCATCGGCGCCGATCAGGTCGGTCGCGAGCGCCGCACGCAAGAGGCGCGCATCGCCCGGTTCGGCCACCGCGCGCAGCAGACGCCGCAGCCCTTCGGCCTCGGGCGTGGCGAAGATGCTGTCGCGCGTGAGGAACACGCTGGCGATGCCGGCCGCCGCCAGCGCCTCGCGCACCACGGCGGCCTCGAAACGGTCACGCACCAGCACCGCCAGATCGCGCGCCGCCAGCGGCTGCTCCCCCAGGCGCGCCCCGCCCTTCGCCGCCCGGCTCAGCAGCGCGGCGATCTCGTGCGCGCAGGCGGCGGCCGCAGCCTGCTTGGCCTCGCCGCCAGGCAACGGCTTGCCGTTCGCCGGCAGCAGCCACCAGCACGCCAGCGGCGCCGGCGTCTCGCCGTCGATCAGCAGCGGCTCCTTGTCGGCCTTGGGTGAAGCCTGCACCGGATGGAATTCGATCGCATCGAACAGGAAGGGCTTGGGATGTGCGGCGAACAGCCGGTTGATCGCCCCGACCAGCGCGCTGGACGAGCGCCAGTTGGTCGCCAGCGTGTAGGCGTTGTCCTGCGCTTCGCGCTTGGCCTGCAGGTAGGCGAAGATGTCGGCGCCGCGAAAGCCGTAGATGGCCTGTTTCGGGTCGCCGATCATGAACAACGCGACGGAGCCGCTGCGGGACGATGATCCCGCATTGAACATCGGCCCGGAATGCTCATCGGCCGCCACGGCAAACTCCGCTTCCTCGCCGTTTCCCGCCTTGTCTGGCCGCCCCTCGCTACGCTCTGATTTCGGGGAATACACCGTGCTGAAGATCCGGTACTGCAGCGGGTCGGTGTCCTGGAATTCGTCGATCATGGCGACCGGGAAGCGTTCGCGGATGCGCTCGACTAGCGCCGCGCCTTCGGTGCCGACGAGCACGCCGGCGAGCTGGGTGAGCAGATCGTCGTAGGCCAGCAGGCGCCGCGCGCGCTTGTGTTCGGCGATCGCCTGGCGGGCGAAGGCCGTCGCCTCGCCCAGCAGCGCGGCGCGGCGCGCCCGAGCCAGGCGCGGACCCAGCGCTTCCAGTTCGCCGCACAGATCGAACACCGGGCCGGAAGGCGTGTCATGGCCCTTCTTGGTGCCTGCCTCCAGCTTGGCCGGCGTGAACAGGTCGATGCGCTCGGGCAAAGCACCCGGCGGCGGCTCACCAGCCAGCCACTCGGCGAAGGCCTGCAGCGCGCGCTCGACCGTGGCGACCCGGTAGCGGTTGCGGCTAAGCGCCGGACCTGCACGCAGCAGTTCGCTCACCGCCTCGCCGTCCCGCCCCCAGGTCCCCGCCAGTTCCCGGCGCAAGTCTTGCCAGCGCGCTTCCAGCGCCTGCGCACGATCGGCGGCATCTTCAGGCAGCAGGCGCGCAGCGTCGCGCCCGAGCAGATCGGCAATCTGCCGGTACAGGCCGTCCGGCGTCTTCCATTCCGCCGAAGCCCAGGCGACGTCGGCCGGCGGCGCGCCGTAGAAGCGCCGACGCCAGAAATCCTCCACCACGGCGCGGCGCAGTCCGTGCTCGTCACGCAGCAGCTCGGCCTCGAAGGGTGCGCCGCTCTCGAAGGCGTGGTCGGTCAACATGCGCTGGGCGAAGCCGTGGATGGTGTAGACGGCCGCCTCGTCCATACGCGCCACCGCGTCGTCCAACAGTTGCACCGTGGCCGCGGGATCAGCGGCACGCCGCACGATACTGCCGAGATCGCCGTCGTCCTCGGCAGTGCCGCTCACCAGCAACTCGCGCGCCTCGCGCAGGCGGCGGCGGATGCGCGCGCGCAACTCCTCGGTGGCGGCGTTGGTGAAGGTGACAACCAGAACCTGCGGCACTTCCAGCTCGCGCTCCAACACCAGGCGCAGATAGAGGTTGGCGATGGTGTAGGTCTTGCCAGTGCCGGCGCTGGCCTCGATGAGCTGCACGCCGTGCAGGGGGAAGCCAGGCATGTTCAATTCGTTCATCGCAGATTTTCCATCACGCCGTCGAGCTTGCAATCCGGGACAAGGAGACGGGCAAGCTTCCGCAAATTCCCGGTCGTCACGACACTGTCCGCAAACGGTTTCAATCTGGATGCCAGTTCTGACATACCAGGCCGGGCACGCGGGAAAACTCCCGTACATTGCGCGTCACCAGCGCCGCCCGATGGCGCAGTGCCGTGGCGGCGATCAGGGTATCGTGCGAGCCGATAGGCGTACCGAGGGCCTCCAGCCCGGCGCGAAGTTCGGCCGCCTGCGCCGCGCATTCGCTGTCGAAAGGCAGCAACTGCATCGGTCGCAGTAGTTGCGCGAGCGCCGCCATCCGAGGTGCCGCGACTTTTTCAGGCAGGCGCATCAAACCATAGCGCAGCTCGTATTCCACGATGGCCGGCACGCCCAACTCCATCGGTCGCAGCGCTTGCAGGCGCGGCACCACATGCGGGTCACCACGGAAGTAGTAACTGATCGTATTGCTGTCCAGGATCAACATGGCCAATCGTCAAAACCCCAGGCGCTGTACGTCGGCCGGCGGACTCGGGTTGTCTTCGCGCAGCGGGAAGTCGGCGAAGCGCCCGGCCAGATCGAGGCAATCCTGCGGCCATTCCTCGGCGGCATATTTACGAATGATCTCGGCCACCCAACGGCTCTTGGACAGACCGCTGGCCGCAGCCGCTTTCTCCACCAGCGCCTGCGTGGATTCGTCCAGATAAAGCGTGATCTGCGACATGGCGCACCTCCTCGATAGACTGGCACGTATATGTACAAGTATATGCCTTCTCTTTCCGGCGTCAAAACGTCATGCGGCCAAGGCTTGCACGTGCCGAACAGCCATGGGGTCACGCGCATAAATCGTCCTCCATCCCCGTCCAGGCGCACGTTCGCGAGGCGGGCGATCAGGAGGGGATCAAACGTCAAAATGGGGTAAAACCCATATGACCACGAAGCGGGTACAGGCGCTGTGCTTGTCGGGTGGAATCGTCGATGGAGGGGGCTTGCTGATCACGGCGGCGCTTTGCGTCTTGCAGCGCAAGGGCCGTTGAAGGCTGCATTGAAGTCCCAAGCATCTCCTCGTCACTCGATCAAGGAATCTATCTACCGAACAACCTTGTTCTCATGCGACGTAGCTTCGCAGGCAGCATGCGACGTAGCTTCGCAGGCAGCATACGACACAGGTTGTCGCGCCAATCGACTATGATTTGGCAATGCCTGAGCATCCTGTCAGGCAGATTGATTCAATGCGCTCAATTGTGATGCAAGCGACCTGAACCGCCATGCCAGAAGCCCTTCTTCGCCAATGTGCCATGCTGCGTGCCATTCCCCGACAGCCGCAGGGCATCGATGCCGTCGCGCTGAAGGCGCGTCTGTTCGACGAGGGATTCAACGTCACGCTGCGCACGGTGCAGCGTGACCTCGAAGCGCTATCGAGCATATTCCCGCTGACCTGCGACACGCATATGCGGCCATACGCCTGGGCCTGGGAGCGTGGCGCCGTGCACGACATGCCCGGCATGGACTCATCCACGGCTCTGACCTTCGTGCTGGCCGACGAATTGCTGCGCCCGCTGCTGCCGCGCACGAGTCTGACGCACCTCGAACCGCACTTCGCGCAAGCGCGGGTAACGCTGGACCAGCTTTCCGCGACCTCGGGACTCCGCACCTGGCGCGAACGGGTGCGCGTGTTGCCGCGCGGGTTGCGCCTGCGTCGGGCCGATGTGCCTACCGACGTGCTCGATGTAGTCTACGACGCGCTATTGCGCGAACGCCGCTTCGAGGCCGACTACAGTGCCCGCCAGACCGGCGACACCAAGCACTATCAGGTCAGCCCGCTCGGGCTGGTGGTGCGCGATTCGGTCACCTACCTCGTGGCGACACTGCGCGACTACGCCGACATTCGCCAACTGGCACTCCATCGGTTCTCCAATCCTGGAGCCACCGACCTGTCGCTGAACCGCCCCCACGGCTTCGACCTTGACGCCTACATCGCCCAAGGCGCCATGGGCGTAAGCACCGGCGAGGCGCCCGTCGCCCTCGTCGCCCTGTTCGATACCGACGCGGCCGAGCACCTTGCCGAAACTCCGCTTGGCGACAACCAGCGCCTCACGCCGCAGGACGACGGCCGCATTCGCGTCGAGGCCAGCGTGCCGGACAACCGCGAACTGCGCTGGTGGTTGCAAGGCTTCGGTGCGCAGGTCGAAGTGCTCGCCCCGGCCAGCCTGCGCGAGGAGTTTCAGCGTATGGCGCAGACTCTAGCGGAGCGGTACGGCGGCGAGACCTGAGCCATCGATGCGCCACGGACAGTCGTTCCGACGACCGCTGTGAGCATCCTCCATCTTCGCCCCTGATGGCGCCAACATCATTTGTGCTAATGTGGGTTTGTAGCATTCATGGAGCGCACGCATGAGCCGACTCACGATCGAAATTCCCCCCAGCAGCATCAGAACCTGAAGGCATTGGCGGCCCTGCAAGGCAAGACGATCAAGCAATACGCCCTTAAACGCCTGTTCCCCGGCGATGCGAATGGCGATCAGGCATGGCAGGAGTTGAAGGCCCTCCTGGACACACGCATCGGCGAGGGCCTATCCGGGAAGGTGTCCACCAAAAGCTTCGGCGACATTCTCGATGAGGAGCTAACCGAAAGCGACGGTGCTTGAACCCGCCCGATTACATCCTCACCGCAGCAGCAGAAGCCGACCTGCGCGGCATCATCCGCTACACGCGCAGCCAATGGGCCATGCTCAGGTGCGTCGCCACATCGCCACCCTGAAACAGTGCATCACGCGCCTCGCAACCGGGCAAGGCGCATTGCAGGCATTGGACGCGCTATATCCTTCACTGCGCATGGCGCACTGCGAGCATCACGTCGTGTTCTGCCTGCCACGCGGGAACACGCCGGCATTGATCGTGGCGATTCTCCATGAACGCATGGACTTGGTGACGCGACTGGCCGACAGGCTGGCCCCGTAAGACACGCCGGCGTGTGACTGGCTCGAAAGCCAACCGCCGACTCACACCCGAAGCGCTTCATATCCTGTAGGTACGATTAGGCGCCTCGATGCGGACCATCCCCTTTGGCCCATCACCTGCATAACAAACCAAGCCCAAACGACGCAGTTCGTCGCCCCACCCCCATAAGCTCGTCCCCGCCGCGCCGTGCGGCGTCACGTCACAGCGACCAAGGGATGGGTATACGGATGAGCGAACCGACCGACAACTGGTATTACGCCAACGAGGGCCAGCGCACCGGCCCACTGAGCTTCGAACGGATGAAAGCGCTGGTAGCCGAAGGCGGAATCGCTCCGGATACCAGCGTCTGGCCCGGCACCGGCGAATGGCGGCCAGCCAGTGAAACGGTATTGGGAGGACTGTTCCCGCCGCCCACACCGACTGCCGCAGTCCCGCCACCGCTGACCAGTATGGTCAGCAACCGCTACGTCTGGGCCAGCATCGCGGTGCTGGTCGTGGTGACGGCCGCGCAACTCGCCTACATCCTCACCGGCGGGGCCAGCGACACCGGCGGCGTCTGGACCCTCATCTTCATCGCCGCGACCCTCGTGTTTCTGTTCATCGACGAGCGCAAGGTCAAGAAAGCCGGTTATCCTTCGCCCGCCAGTTGGTGGATGCTGCTGTTTCTGCCCACCTACTACTGGCGCCGCGCCAAGCTGCTCGGCCAGCGCAAGCATCATTTCTGGATCTGGGTCGGCGCTTTGATCTTCTCCTCCGCGCTCGTCCTGGGCGTACAGTCCTACCAGCAACAACAGGGCTACACGATCATGCTCGAACAGAACGCCTGCCCGCTGGTGACCGAGATCATCCAGAAACAGCTAAACGGCACGGCTACTTGCATCAACGTGATGCTGGGCAAAGAGATGTCGAACGGCTTCTACAAAGCCGACGCCCTGCTCGACAACGGCAACAGGCTACGTATCACCGTGCAAGATACCCAGGACGGACACATCGAAGTCAAAGTACCCCCACAGTAAACAACCAACGCCGGCAAGCGTTACGGTAGTCCGAAACACATCCGGGCCGGCCGAGAGGTATGCGTACCTCATACCGGCCCGGACATCTGCCAGTACCACGCAAGCGGCGCGTCATTCCTCCATAGACCGAGAGTAGCGCGACTCAAAACTCATACGTCCAACGTCCGCGATTCGTGACAACCGTCACTTCCGACACATTGCACAAGCCAACGACGTCGACCGCAACCGTCTGGCCGAACGTCAGCTTCTTCGGCAGCGCCTTCACGATGGACGCAATGTCGCCGTGGATCGCCACGCTCCGGTTGTCGATGCCGCAGTTGCCACGATTGACCACGATGTTTTCGACCGTCACCGCATCGGCAGTTGCCGTCACCTTCACCTCGGTGTAATGCACATCCGTCCAAAAATCGATCCTGCCGCCAATCGCGACCTTAACCGGCGCTGATGAATTTCCGCACCCGCTTAAACTCAAAATGACCAACACGGCCAACAACCTTTTTTTCATGCTCCCACCTCGACGACGCTTCGCGGGAACGCCCGCGTATCGCAGAGCATGAGCGCACCACACGACATATCGCGTCGTTTGCTTGGGGAGCACATCAAGGCCGACGAAACCATGAGCCGAGGCATATGCCCGACCAGAAAACCTTATGGCCAAGCAGCGCCAACGAAGCCCCGTCGTGCCTTCCGTAACATCTGCGCAAGACCCTGCACCGGCAGGATCCTACGCGTCACCGACCACTGGAATAGCCGAACTTGTACTGATGCTTTTTAATGATGCAGAATCGCATCATTAATGATGCGGAGAGGACATAATGCGAACCACGGTCACGATCGACGATGCCCTGTATCAGAAGGCCCTGGAAATGGCCGGTCCGAACGTAGACAAGGCCGAGATATTCCGTGAGGCCATGAAGACCTACGTGCGCGTGCAAGCGGCCAAGCGCCTCTCTGCCTTGGGCGGCGCCGCGCCCGACATGCAGGATATACCGCGCTGGCGCGCGGAGCCAGCCGCGCAGTGAACGTACTGGTGGACACCTCGGTATGGGTGAATCACTTCAAGGCCCGCAACGATGCCCTGGTCCGGCTGATCGAGGCGGATAGAGCGCTGGTTCATCCGATGATCGTCGCCGAACTGGCATGCGGCACACCTCCCGAGCCGCGCATCCGAACGCTCGGCGACATCGACCTCCTGCTGCCCTCCAATCAGGCGACTCTGGCGGAAGTGCGCGAATTCATCGAGCGGGAAAAACTGTACGGGCTTGGCTGCGGCTTGGTCGACATAACGCTGCTCGCCTCCACGCTGATCACGTCGGACGCACAACTTTGGACCCTGGACAAGCGCCTGGCCGGATTGGCCAAACGCTTCGGCATCGCCTATCGGTCCATGCCGCACTAAGGCGGAAAAATCTCGGCGATGCCTAAAGGAGTATAACGGGCAGGGTATCATCGCTATTCGCATTTTAGGTCCGGAACAACTGTTGCCGAAGCGTTGACGTGGCAACACTGACCGTACGCCTTCCAGGCGACAAACACGCCAGGCTCAAGGCCTTGGCGGACAGCAGCACATCAGCATGAACAAGCTGACGGAAGAGCTTTCCACGCGGGCGATTGCGGAAACTCGATTTCGGGCGAGGGTCGCCAAAAGCTCCATGCAGAACGGCCTGAACGTGCTGGACAAACTCGACAAGACCTTTGGCGCTTAACGCCGCCAACCGAATCGCGCGCAGCGATTATTGCGCGAGGCAAAAACCAAGACTCAAGACCCGTCGGGTATGATATTGTCATACCTCAACCTTGCGTCGGCCTTCACTCCATGAGCATGCATCGAAAAACCATCACATTGACCGCGCAGCAAGACGGCTGGGTCAAGGGCCAGATCGAAGCCGGGCATTTCGGCAACGATAGCGAATACATTCGTCACCTCATCCGCCGGGATCAGTTGGAGAAGGAACGCCTTGCGGCATTACGGCAGGCCTTGCTGGCCGGAGAAGCCAGCGGTTCGCCGAAATCTCTGGATTTGCCCGCCATAAAAGCGGCCGGACGCGCCCGCTCGAAAGCGTCCCGGTAGTGCGCGAGCTGAGCCTTACGCCACAGGCCGAAGCGGACCTCGTCGAGATATGGATGTACACCTGCGAGGCATGGAGTGCGGAGCAGGCCGATGAGTACCTCGATCAGTTGGGCGAAAGCATGAAGCACCTGATCGACCACCCTGCGCTGGGAGCGGACTACAGCCATGTCCGCTCGGGATACCGGCGATTACACAGCGGACACCATGCGGTGTTTTATCAAGTGTTCGAAGCGGAAGTACGCATTGTGCGCGTGCTGCACGAAGATATGGACGCGCCGCGAAGACTCATCGAGTGAAGCAGGCAGACGGTGTTCCGGAAACTGGATCGCCACAAGAAGAATACCGTCAACGCCTAAGGCGAAATCCGGCTCGACGTTCCGCATCACCAACCGGAGCGAACACGTCGCCGACCTCGTGCCGCTAGGCACGGCGGAGAGCCGCAACGGCCGGTAGGCCGCCGAACGCATATGTAGCGAGTTTCGGGGTTGGGCGCGGCTCAGTCAGGTAAATGCGTTATTGCAAGACCTGTCCCCGAGGCACACGTGGGCGGGCAAAAGGCAAGACCAGACCTCGCGTCCTCGCATCAAACTCAAAATAAGTCGATATCCCAATGCCTCCAAGTATCCGACCCTAATTCATTTTTTGTTTCGTCTTTTAGCATCCATAAAAAATTACAAGAATTGTCAAAGTCGCCGGTTAGGCAGCCCGCACTAAACTGATGACAGTTGTCGAGCACAAAATTATAGTCTCTGACTTTACCCACCGCACTCTTCGCTCGATCCGCAGTTTTTTTTGAACCAACTGCAGATGCACCTCTGCACGACACTAAAATGTTCATGGCCGTTCCTCCAGAAATAAACTCTTTAGGAGTTACTATCTCAATTCTTCCTTTGCCACTAAGGACACGCTGATTTATTCGCCTGAGGCGTCTGTGCTAGTCGTGAGTCTGGGATAATGAGCCGTCGTCACAGTTGAGTTGATCGCCATGCAATCGAGCTTTTCGGAGTTGGAATACGCGGCCAAGAAGAAGCGCACGCGCCGGGATCGGTTTCTATC
>NZ_JARRQY010000075.1:0-32509 GCF_037381185.1 Acidihalobacter sp. | reverse complement strand
CGATGCTCCTGGACCATGCGAACCGCACGCTCACGCACTTCCGGGGAAAACTTCTTCGACTTGTTCATGGCTCCATTCTCTCAAGTGTCGGAGCCTCCGCAATACCCGGGGCGGTTCAGAGTGAACGCCGCGCTTGATCTTCTGAGTCGTCAGCAGTCCAGTTGAGCCTAGGTTGTAACCCGCCGCCAGTCGTTCTTTCCTGCTACCCCTCATTGGCCGTACTTTTGTGTCGTTGTGTGCACTATCGGAGCAGATAGGGGAGGGGAGTAAATGAGCTAATGCGCAAGTGCGCATATGTTGTTTTGCGCATTTACGCTGTAAGTTGTTCAGCGCATGCGTCTCTAGCAGCGATCTTTGACTTGCAGAATGCTTGGAGCGATACTTGTATCGCATTTAAGCAGGAGGCAATACCATGCCCATTTCAATCCGACTCCCCAGCGATGTTGAAACCCGGCTCAACGAATTGGCGGCGCGCACCGGTCGTAGCAAGACGTTCTACGCCACCGAAGCGATCGTCGATCACATCGACGACCTCGAAGACTTATACCTGGCCGAGCAGCGCCTTGTGGACCTGCGCGCAGGGAAGTCCGACACTGTTTCGCTTGACGAGCTGATGGCACGTTATGGCCTGGACGGTTAAGTTCGAGCGATCAGCCGAACGTGAGCTATCGAAACTCGATCCGCAGATTGCACGCCGCATTCTTGTATTCCTTCATGGACGTGTGGCACCCCTGGACGATCCGCGCAGTATTGGCGAGGCATTGAAAGGTGCCAAACTGGGCGCGTTCTGGAAATACCGGGTTGGTGACTTCCGCGTGATAGTCAGCATCGAGGACGCGGAGCTTTGCGTCTTGGTCGTGAGAATTGGTAATAGGCGAGACGTATACCGTTGAAAGTTGATGCGCAATTGATCCTTTGCGCATTTGTGTAATCAATCAGGGCATCCGACATGCACAAACCGCCGCGCCCAGGAGCAATAATCAGGGATGAGGTACTGGCACCGCTGAATCTGTCGATAGCCGAAGCGGCCGATCGGCTGGTCATGTCTCGGGATGCCTTGTCGCGTGTTGTATCCGGCGAAACCGGCATTAGCGCCGAATTGGCGCTACGCTTGGAGCAGGCGGGCGTCAGCACGGCCCGCGCCTGGCTTTCGATGCATGCCAACTATGACTTGTGGTGCGCGATGCAGCAGGAACAACCGCCAGTTCGCGCATTGGAAGACGGTCTGTCAAAGCAACGCCCTAATAGTGCGCGGATTGCCAACATAACACCGGACAATCTTCATGGTGAAATAGACTTTGGCCCGGAAGTTGGTCGTGAGGTATGGGAGGGTTGACCGTGCTCCGAATAACCAAGGTTTCCGAACTGCCCGAGTTTGATGCGTCCGAGTATCTGAACAGCGAAGAGGATGTGGCGGAGTATCTGACGGTTGTTCTGGAAGAGAATGACCCGGCTCTATTGGCCGCAGCACTCGACGATATTGCCAAGGCTTGGGTTCGCACCAAGGTGAAGGCTGCGCAGGCTTCAGCTGACGCCGGCAACCTGATGTCGACCGAAGAGGTTGAAGCTGAAGCGGCGACTTGGCGTGCTGATGTTCTGCGCAAGGTCTGCGACGATGATCTGATGGCCGCGGACGATGACGCTACGCTGAAGGCCGCGTTTACCGCCGCCGCACAGGACAACGGTACTACGGCCGAGCAGCTAGTGTGCGATTTGATGCGGGAGTATGTGCGGCGGCATCAAGCGGTGCTCGATAACTCATTCGAGCTAAACCCGGGGCAGCGCGAATACCTGATCCGTCTTGCGCCCGGCTACATTTGGTGGAAGACGCCTGAAGAGGCGCTGCAATACCCGATGCACCTTGTCGCCCGCATTATGGATAGGGGCGAGCTAGAAGACGTGCGGGAGCTGGCCCAGTACTTTGACAATGAGCGTCTGGCGGCCGTTCTTCGCCAAGCCGAGATTGGATGGTTCCACCCTCACTCGTGGAGCTATTGGCACTATCGTCTGGGTATCGCCAAGACGGCTGATGAGCTGCCACCAATGCCTAAGCGATTCTAGACTTGTCCTGCACGGTGTCGCATTGAGTCCCGCGACCCTGCTGGGGAGTAACACTGCAGTTAGGGAGCCTGCTGGTAGTTATACGCACCCAGCTCTTGATTCGAGACAAAAAGCCCCTGGATCGCCAGAAGAACAAATGAGGCATGCATGCACCGGCTCAGCCACCTTGTCATAAAGAACTTCCGCGCTTGTCGCGAAGTATCGTTGCCACTGGAGGGCTATACGCCCCTGGTTGGTCCAAACAATACCGGCAAGTCCACCATCATTCAGGCGATTGAGTGGGTGCTCAAACCGAAGGCGTTGCCGGCTAATGAGCTCTTCGATCCTCAGAGCCCACTGGAAGTGGCCGCCTGTATTGACGGTGTCAGTGACGAGATTTTGGGGCGCATTCCTGAGCAGAAGCATCGAACAGCGATTGAGCCTTACTGTCGCGATGGCCGATTGTGGATTCGTGTGACCTCTACCGGGACTGGTAAGAAAGCGATTAAGCAAGAAGTCTGGGATATTTCGAAAAGCTCAGGAAGTGACTTGCCGGAACACTGGCGTGATTACCCCACCGGCTTGCCTCAAGCGGTGTCGGCGCTGTTGCCGGAGCCGTTAGTCGTGCAGGCCATGCACGATCTTGGCGAAGATCTGGGTAAGGCCAAGGCTGGGACTACCATCAAGGGACTGCTCGACGAGATTATGGGGCCTTTGCTGGCCGCCCATACGGAGCTGAATGCCGCGCTCAAGACCATCCACAACGTGCTGACAGCCGATGGCGATAACCGGTCCGAGCATTTGAAGCAATTCGATGATGACGCCACGTCAGCGCTGGCTCAATTCTTCCCCGGCCTAGCACTGGAGCTGGATTTGCAGCCTGTGGATGTCAAAGAGTTCTTCAAGGCTGGTGATCTACATGTGACCGACAATGCCACCGGCGACCGGCGACGGTTTGATCAAATGGGCACGGGTGCCCAGCGGGCGATCCAGATGGCGTTGATTCGCCACTTGGCGGAAAACCGCAAAGGGGAAGAAGCGCGCCCTTCGCGTCGTTTACTGTTGATCGATGAGCCAGAGTTATACCTGCACCCGCATGCGGTGCGACGTTTGCGGGAGGCACTTGCCAGTCTCGCGGGAACTGGTTTTCAGGTGATCTTCTCCACCCATTCGCCACTCATGCTGAGCCGGGATAACGCTGCCGATACCGTCATCGTAGGTAAGACGTTGGAGGCAGGCGTAATCACTCAAAAACCTCTGCGCCATGCTGTGGAGGATGCACTACAAAATGCCGAGAGCCAGTCGCGCACCCTATTCGAGCTGAGCAATCTGGCCGATATCTACTTTGCAGACCGAGTGGTGTTGTGCGAAGGGAAGACCGATCGACGCTTGCTCCCATTGGCTTATGAACGGCTTTATCAGAAACCGCCCGACCTGGACCATGTGGCTTTTGTGTCGTTGGGCTCGTGCGCCGATATCCCTAAGGCTCTGCCGGTGTTGGCAGCCATGGGTATTGCCGCCTGTGCGGTGGTTGATCTCGACTTTGCCTACACTCACGCCCGCAAGGGCGGTCTGCTGCCGCGGGACGGGGATGATCTGGCCCAGGCTAAAGCCATCCTCCAACGCTTGGAATCCGAACACGGCTTCACGCTGCACACAAACGGTCTGCCACAGAACGACAAGAACAGCGGCTGGTTGGCCGCCGACGTTTGGGCAAAATTTGCTGCCGATGCCGACGGCGAAGCCATTGCCAAACAGACGCAGAGCGCTCTTCAGGCCCACAACGTCTGGGCTTGGCTGGAAGGCTGTATAGAGCAGGTCACCGGCAGCGATGACAAGGGCGAAGAAGCGATTATCGAACAGGAGCAGAAGTTGCGTTCCATGAGCGCGGCTGAAATCGAACAACAGATGCCCGCCTTCAAGGCGTGTTTTGACTGGATCAGGAGTCTTTAATGCCAACGCTGGAATTCAAGGGCAAGCAGTTTGTCTATTCCCACCACCTCGGGGTGCCCTTTCGCGAATTGCAGGTGGTGCCCGACAAGTCCCTGCCGGCTGATGGCAAGAAGCCTTCGCTCGACGACAATCTGATCATCCATGGCGACAACCTGGAAGCGCTCAAGGCTCTGCTACCTACCCACGCCGGCAAGGTGGATTGCATCTTTATCGACCCACCCTACAACACCGGCAACGAAGGGTGGTGTTACAACGACAATGTGCGTTCGCCGCTGATGAAGGAATGGCTAAAGAAGGCTGCCAATCCGGTGGATAAGGAAGACCTGGAGCGGCATGACAAGTGGTTGTGCATGATGTGGCCAAGAATCAATCTTCTATATGAGCTTCTTTCAGAAAATGGAAGTTTCTGGATTACATTAGATGATAATGAGGTTCATCATGCACGAAAAATACTTGACGAAATATTTGGCGAGGAGTGTTGTGTTGGGCAACTTGCTTGGCAGAAAAGAACTTCAAGGGAAAATCGAGCAGCACTTTCACCAAGTATTGACCATTTGTTGCTTTATACAAAAGGCCTCCCGGATAGCTGGAGATTGAAGAGAAACCTTATTCGCGCTAGCGCTGATGGAGATGAGAGCGATTCTGATACCAAGGGCACCATACCTTTTTCGGCGCAAGGTTATCGTAAAAATCAGGTGTATAAAATTACAACACCCACTGGATTGATTCTTGATCCACCTAAAGGCCGGTGTTGGGGGGCTACGGAATCAGAGTTCGAGAAGTTAAAGGCGCAGGAGCGTGTTTATTGGCCAAAAAATGGAAATGGACGACCCCGTATTAAGCCGATAGAAGGCCAAGACAAAGCGTTGGTTCCCAATACACTTTGGTTGGCTTCAGAAGTCGGTGATACCGAGACATCTAAGAAACGACTCATGGAAATATTTTCCGAGCGTGATGAATTGGGGATTCACGCGCCGAAGCCTCATGAGCTAGTTGAACGAATAATTCAAATTTCCACATCCACAAATTCTGTTGTCTTAGATTCTTTCGCTGGAAGTGGGACAACTGCTCATTCAGTGCTGGAAGCGAATAAAAAGGATGGATTAAATAGACGTTTCATTCTGGTTGAGTGTGAAGACTATGCTGATAGTCTCACGGCAGAGCGCGTGCGCCGAGTGATCAAGGGCTATCCCTATGCCGGCACTCAGCGCATGGAGCTCTACCGGGAAAACATAACCTGGAGTACGTTTGAGAAAAAGCAGGCCAAGGTGCTGGAGCACATTGCATCCATCGAAAACCTTCACGGCCACGAGTACGACACAATCAAGAAGCAGATTAAGGATGGCGTGCTAACCGTCACCGGTGAGCGCAAGGTGAAGGAAACTGCGCCGGGCCTTGGTGGCAGTTTTACCTATTGCGTTCTGGGCGAGCCGATCGATATTGAAAGTCTGCTCACCGGAAAGAACCTGCCTAGTTTTGAGGCACTGGCGCGGTATGTTTTCTACACCGCCACGGGGCAATCGCTGGAGAAAGTCGGCAAACCTGCTCCTGATGGGTTGATCGGCGAGACCGAGCTGTTCCGTGTGCATCTGTTCTACCAGCCGAATCGAGAGTGGTTGCGTTCCAACGACTCGGCGCTGAATGCCGAGCGTGTGACGGCCATTGAGCAAGGCAACAAGGGAGGCAAGCGCGCCATCGTGTTTGCTGTGGCCAAGTTCATGAGTCAGAAGGAGTTGACCTCTCGCCGCATTGAGTTCTGCCAGCTTCCCTATGCAGTGCATCGCATCCTGGGGGATTGAGCATGGAGCTGAAGGAGTACCAGCAAGGCGTGCTGAGTAAGCTGGACAGATATCTGACGGTGCTGGCTGAACAGCGTGAACAGGCCGAGGATTTCGTCGAGTTCCAGAAGAGTAAGGGCAGGACAGCCACACTAAACGACTACTGTCGCGACACATGGGAGCAGCTCAATACTGAACGCTTGTTGCCATACCTGTACCACGCCAGCCAGCCTGTCGTTGCACCCTATCTGTCGCGTCACGACGGACTGGGTCTTTCCGTACCTAATATTTGCTTCAAAGTACCGACCGGTGGCGGCAAGACGCTGCTGGCCTCCGCCGCACTTGAACGCATCCAGGCTGACTACTTCAAGCGCCAAGTCGGACTAGTGCTGTGGGTGGTGCCGTCCGAAGCCATCTACAGGCAGACGTGGAAACAACTGGCGAACCGTGAACACCCCTACCGACAGATGCTGGAACGTGCATCCGGTGGGCGGGTCAAATTGCTGGAGAAGGGAGATGCTTTTACCCAGCGAGATGTTGACGGACAGCTGTGCGTGATGCTGCTGATGCTTCCCTCGGCGGCGCGTAAGTCCAAGGAAACGCTGCGTCTGTTCCGCGACAGCGGGCGTTTTACCTCCTTCTTCCCGGTGGAGGATGACAGCGACGCGAACCACATCCTTCTCGAACGCGTGCCGAACCTCGACCAAAACGATCTGGTGGATATGGGCTTCGCCGAGGGGATTGTGCCGGGGTCTATTTCCATCAAGCAGAGTCTGGGCAACGTGTTGCGCTTAGTACGCCCGGTAGTGGTTATCGACGAGGGGCACAAGGCCTATTCGGATACCGCCCGCGATACGCTGGCCGGGTTCAACCCCCGCTTCGTTCTAGAGCTCTCCGCCACGCCTAACACCAATGGCAAACACCAGTCCAATGTGCTGGTAAACGTGCCAGGGGCGGACCTCAAGGACGAGGAGATGATCAAGCTGCCTATCAACGTGATCAACGAGGGCAAAGGCGGCTGGAAGCACGCCCTGACGCTGTCACATTCCAAGCAGCAGGAGTTGGAGCAAGCAGCCCAAGACTGGCATGCAGAATTGGGTCAGTACATCCGCCCAATCGTTCTGATTCGTGTCGAACGCACAGGTAAGGATCAGCGCGATGCAGGCTTTGTGCATGCCGAAGATGCACGCGAGTACCTGCGGGACCAGCTGGGCGTGAAGGATGAATATATCCGCTTGAAAACCTCTAGCGATGACGAGCTGGCCGACGAAGACTTGCTTTCAGATACCTCGCCGGTGCGATTCATCATCACTAAGGACGCCCTGCGCGAAGGCTGGGATTGTCCTTTTGCCTACGTCCTGGCGGTACTGTCACGCACCACTGCCACCACCGCGCTGACACAGATGATCGGCCGTGTCTTGCGGCAACCCTACGCTCGGGCCACCGGGCACGCGGAGTTGGATGAGTGCTATGTGTTCACGTTCGACCAAGACGTGACCGAGGCCGTCAATAGCGTGCGCAAGGGCTTGGAGGATGAAGGCATGGCCGATCTCGCCTCTAGCGTAAAGGCCGTCGATCCCAGCACGGGGAAGGCCCGTAATCTGCACCGAGAAACGATTAGACGACGTGGCAAATTTGCCGGTTTGCCACCGATTTTTCTGCCCCGAGTGCTGCATCGTGATAGGAGTGCGCCAGACGGTTACCGCCCTCTAGATTACGACCGGGATGTGTTGGGCGCGCTCGACTGGGAGTCGCTGCGCTTTCTTGACTTGAAAAAGGCCACCGTTGATGACGACAAATTGCAGCGTACTGTCGCCCGTGTGACGCTGGATCGGAAGGCGAAAGAGACCGGGCAGACGGTATTCGAGTTAGAGCACGAAGAGATCAAAGCGCTACCGGAAGAAGGGCTGGATGAGCCTTACCTGGTGCGCCAGCTGCTGGACGTGGTACCCAACCCTTGGCAGGGAATGCGGTTGCTGGAAGAAACTCTGGAGGCGCTGCGGAAGCAGGGCGTGAGCGATGAGCAACTTTATGCCAACCGGCTGGATCTAGCGCTGACCATGAAGTCGGACTTGCGCAAGCAGGTCAACGCCATGGCCGAAGCGCTGTTCCGCGACAAACTCCAGAGCGGTGAGATTGCCTTGCGACTGGTTTCCTCCAACGATCCAGTCCTGAACTGGAAGATTGCCGAGACTTTAGAACTTGATGTTGCGGATGTCGATCCACTGCTGTACCGCAAGAACGGTGCTCCGCTCGAAAAGAGTCTCTTTGAAAAGGTCTACCAGAAGGAATTCAACGATCTGGAAAAGAACACCGCGTGGTACCTGGATGAGAGTGCGAGTGTGTATTGGTGGCACCGCATTGCCGTGAATCAGCGTTCTTACGGATTACAGGGCTGGCAGCGCCACCGGGTATATCCTGACCTGTTAGCCTGTGTGCACGGAGTCGAGGACGGTAAGTTCCGCTTCTCGGTATTGGAGACCAAGGGCGACCACCTGAAAGGCAATGACGACACTGAATACAAGCGGAAGCTATTTGAGCTCTTCACCCGCTACGCCGATCTCACCGCCGCCGTTGGCCAGCTTGAACTGGACGATCTGGGCGACCCCATGCGTTTCAAAATGGTGATGGAGAAAGACTGGAAGCAGGCATTGGTGGATGAAGGCGTATAGCAGGGGAGCCACAATACGCATATAACAACGGAATCAACGGGAATCGAGCTTTTCAGTTGTTATCGAAAATACTCTCTCGCGAGTGGGTTATATGCGATCTTTGAGTTTCGGCAATATGGGTTGATGGCAAGGCGTTCCTGTTTGATCTACCGCTCTGGCCCTTCTCGTTCCCAGTACGGCGCCTGCATCGCCTCGCGTTCCTGTTCCCAGACATCCCGCAAGTCTTGATCCTTAACGCCAATGCCAAGCCTAGCGGCTTCCCTTGCGGCCTGCTCACGGAACAAACCGGAGCCGGTTATCTCGACGGACCCGCCGAACTTCTGCGCCGCTACCCGCAACCCGAGCCTCACGGCATCCTCTTCGCGCGTGTGCATTTCGATCCGCGGCCCGGTATCCGTGAATAGGTGCCGGCCGTCCTCGGTTTTGTAGCGAATCTCGCCGCGGCGGCGGTCGGCCTCGGCCTGTAGCTTGGCGAAGGTGAGGCTTTCGGGTTCCCCGATCGGCACGCCCTCGATGCCGTTGCGATGTTCGCCGCCGGCGCGTTTGTCGCGGTAGCGGATACCTCGCCATGCCGATTCCGCCGCCGGATCGCCTTTCTCGGCCTCTTTCTGTACCCAGTCGCGCCAGACCAGCGAGCGGCCCAGCTCGTCGCCGTCTGCCCGCTCTGCGGCGTGCTGAGCGGCCAGGCCTTCGCGTTCCTTGGCCGCCTCAAGCGCCCATAGCGATCGGGCCATGCCTGCATCCATGCCCTGACTGATCTTCGACGCGATGAAAGCGCCACGGCGCGAGGCCAGACGTTCGCGCAATTCTTTGCGCTCGGCCGCGTGCTTGGCCGTGCGCTGCTTGCGCCTGGCCTGGCGCTCTTCCTTGCGGGCTTCCTGCTCGTCCAGAAAGCGCAGCTTCAGGGCCTCGCGCGCCTGTGCGCGCTGATTCCGGCGTTCTTCGCGCTCCTGATCGCTCCGGCCGCTCTCCGTTATATCGCCCCCCATTTGGAAATCATGCACAAAGCGCCCGTATGACGTGGCGCCGTCCGCGTCTATTCCAATCTGAGCCTCTGCCGGCACGAAGTCGCCCAATCGCTTCTCAAGCGCCGCCTTCGAGGCGAAGCGGCCGAGCTGCGAGGCCTTGGCCATGACCTCTTGCCCGTCGTGCCGGCCGGCGACAACAAGCCCGCTGCCCTTGGGGCGCAGTTCGAGGCCGAAACCGGCCAGGCACTCATGCACCGCCTGCCAGTCGGCGCCCGGTGCATCGAGGCGCTGGCGCAAGGCCTGGCCAGGGTCGCCGGCGATCCAGGCCTGGAAGGGCGGGGCGGCCTGGTTCCTCGCCGCACGGCCGGCCCGCTGGCTCGGCCCCGGCCCGGCCTCGATGTCCTGCTCTACGGCCGGTTCCGGCCCCAGCTCGAAACCGCGCTCGCCGATCAGGCCGCGCCGCTCGCGCTCCTTCTTGCTGACGCGCTTGATTTCCGGCTCTTGGTCGTCGGCGGATCGCATCACCACATACGGCCCGGCGCTATGGCGCCAGCCCTGGTCAAGCTCCAATTCTCGGCAAGCCTTGTCGATCAGCAGGTAGTCGAACCTCGGCGGACCAGCCACGATGCCGCGCTCTGGATGCACGCGATTGACCAGCAGGTGCATGTGGTCGTTGTCCGTGTCGCGGTGGATCGCCCATAGCGCCTCACACTCCGACATGCCCAGCGCCTCAAGCATCTTTGCCGCGGCTCCGGCGGCCTGGTCGCGGGTAGGGTGCTCGCCCGTCTGCCAGTTGACCGTCAGGTGATACACCGGATTGCCCTTGAAGCGTTGCGACAGGTACGCGGTGGCGTTCATGGCGCTGGCCAGGGCCAGCAAGTCGTCGGCGCTGTCCAAGTCGCCTTCGAGATTGGCCAAGCCCATTTCCCCGGCTGCGATCGGTGCCTGGCCCAGCTCTTCGGCTTCCTTGTCCGTTCGGGAGACGTACCGCACGGCCTCGACAAAACCGCGAGCGGTCGGCCCGTCCTTCTTCAGAGTGATGACCTTGCCAAGCATGGCTAATCCTGCCTCCCTCGAATCAGGGCCTCAAGCTCGCCCGCCAGGGCGGTGATGCGTTCCATCTGCGCCCAATACTCGCGTTTCTCTTCCAGGGACCAGTTGGAGTCCTTCGGGTAGCGATGCTTCAAGAGCGCGCCGAGCCGGCGCAGCTCGCCGACCATCTGCCGGTCGACCACGGACGCGGTGCGCCGGCCGTCGATCGCGCGGCGCACGAACTCGGCAACGGGCAGGCCTGCGGCCTTGGCTTTCTGCTTCACGTCCTCGATGGATTCGGCATCAGGCATTCGTAGGTTGATTTGGTGTCTAGTCATGCGGGTTTGTTTCTCCACGTGTCCACATAGATCAATCCGCAGGAGGGGAAATGGAGCGCAGCAGACGGTTAGCACTTGGGCATTCGGGGGCTATGCAACTGCGACAAGCGACAGCGCGGAGAAGGGCATCGCCGGGTAAAAGGGTGTCGGGCGAAGCCTGACCAAGTCGGGTTGATCTGACGCGCCGCCCCGGCGTTGTCTAGACAACCCATTACCTTGTACGGGTGATGGTGTGGATTCAGGAAAAGAATCTGTGCGTAGCCGGGAATCCTAAAGGGTTCCCGTGGGAATCCCTTGGGAATCCTGCGGGATTGATTCGGGAACTAACAGGGAATACTCTGGGAACGTATAGGGAATTGGAAAGGCATCGGCTATGGACACATCGGAACGACTGGAACGGCTCAGTCCGGCGAGGCCCGCCCATGATCGGGTCGCGGAAAATTACGATCTGATCGAGCGCCGGCTGAGTGAGGGTGTGCGACTTTCTGCCATTGCTGATGTGCTTGGGATGTCGCCAAAGACCTTGAGCAATGGGCTATCTCTGCTGCGCAAAGCGAAGGGGAGTAAGCCGACATCCAGCCCGGCAGCGAAACAATCGAAGCCGGCGCCGAGGTTTGGTGAAAAAGTGAAAGCGACCCCAGTGCGTAAGGCCGCCCCGAAGGTATCGAGCGAGAAGCCGGCAACTTCGCCGGATCACATGCCGGCGGAAACCGAACCGACACCTAAGAAAGCAACGGATTCTCTGGACTATTCACCAGGCGATCCGCTCGAACTCGGGGGAACGTGGATAACAGGTGCGCCGGTGCGTTGGTGGGATTCTGCTGAACCTGGCGACCGGACGCCGGCAGAATCACCTTTGCCCATGCCATTGCGCTACGTCTTACCTGAAGAATTTCGGCCGAAGGACATGCCGCCGGTGCCTGCTGAGTGGACGACATACGAAATCGAAGCGAAGCGGGGCGACAAGCTAACTCTCCCTGATACTGGCTCGATGTTTCGTAACTGGTGGTGCTACGTGTCGCCCCGGTTGTCGTCTAGCTCAAGGCTCTATGGGGTTCTGCCCGGTGTCGATCCAGAAGCGCCGTTTGGTCGCTACCCCGATGGGCGTCCCTACAAGGACGAACAGACAGTGTGGGGGCTAGGGCAGGGCGGTGCGATTAGGCAGCGGAGCATGATCGACAAAATTCCGCCAGGCGAACTAACGCCGGTTGATCTGTTTACCGGGTTCCCGACCGTTGATGATACGAACATAGGGAATGCTTTGCTGCTCGATCCCGAGGACTCGCCGCGTATTGTTGCTTGGAAGGAAGCCGCTTTGAAGTGTGGCCAGCCAACCAATCCGCCAGAGGTCACTTAGCCATGTTTTCTCTCTCGCCGATTGGTGGATGAGCGGTTCGTGAGTAGTTGTGGCGCTGGAATTTTAGGTTTTATCTTGATTTCAGCTGGATTAGAGGATGCGTGTCGTCATGAGCTCCGGAATAGAATTAGAGAAACATGTCCAACAGGTATATTCCTTTCTTCTCAATATGAAAGATGAAGGTATTGTAGTTGGCCAAGATATTCAGATTGTTGATAAGTTTGGTCGCTCTCACCAAGTAGATGTTTACTATCAATTTGAAAAAGCCGGGATTACTCACAAGGTCGCAATTGAATGCAAAGATCACGGGCGGCCAGTTGATAATGGACAGGTGGCCAAGTTTTTTGGAAAACTTGCTAATGCTGGAAACATCCAAAAAGTGATGGTCTCTAGGTTTGGGTATCAGAAACTTGCGTACGAAATTGCCGAAGACAACGATGTGATGCTCATCACTGTTGATGATCTGCCAAGATTTAACGAGTTGTTGGCAGAAAGGCTAAAAACTGTGGCGCTACCCGATGAAAGCACTGTCGGGGAGCCGTTCTGGACCATCATGGAAAAAAGAGGTGGCCAAGTTACTGGTAGCTTCTTTGCTTGTCCGCACCCAACAACAAGGCGTCTTGAAATGTTGCTTTTTTACTCCAAAGACCATGCTGAACGTGCTTTTAAAGAAGCGCAGCTTAGCGCTAACAAATGGTGTGTTAGGGGAATGCCTCAATATGTTTTCAGGGCTTTCTTGTTGCAACTAGAACTCTTCGAAATGAGAGGTTACGGTGCGGCTGTGTTGTTTGCGCCTCCAGGCGCACTTAAAGGCAAGCCATTTATAACACTTCCAGCTTCCAGAGAAGATCTAATTGCGGAGTACTACAAGGGTGAAATACCCAGTATCAAAAATCACATTTAACAAAGCGCTGCTGTCGGACAAGTTTTCCGCAAACACTTTCAGAAACCGGTTAGCCCTGAGTGAGATGTACGGGTCGGCTAACTTGGCTAGATCGTTCGTCGCAATGTTCTGAATTTTCGCCAAAGACCAATCTGCTTGAAGGTCGCTGATATGTTTTACTTTTTACAGACAGTTTCTGAGTTGGAAGATATCATCGAGTTCAGCAACCGCCTTCGTTGCCATGGCTCTAAGCGTTTCATAGATGCGATGAAGTTGGCAATTAAAGGTCCTTTGTTTCGCGCGGGGGCTGAAGGGGTTCCGGCGCACAAATCGAGGAACTACCTTTTTGAATTGATCGTTGCAGCAAGGTTTGTTGAGAGTGGTCAACTGGTAGATTTGTCGAAGCCGACGGACGTCGTTGTCGTTGATCTTAATCTTGCGGTGGAATGTAAAAGGGTGTCATCCGATTCCAAAGTTGAAAAGAGGGTAAAGGCGGCCATCGAACAGATAGAGCGTTCGGGGGAGAAATATCGAGAAGGCGCCATTTTTGTAGACATCACGAGTATTTTCGAATCCTCGCACTCAGTAAATATAGTAGATGAGACGGATATCCTGAATGCATTTTCTCCGCCAAGTGATTCGGAACAGCTAACGACTTTGTTTGGAAGTAAGGTGTGGCATGACGTGGGTCAGCCTATAGATGCAATGAAGGCAAAAATTGGCGGGCTATTGACGGACAAGGTTCCATATGTGGTGTTTTGTTATAACTACGTTGGTTTTCACCGGAGTCTATTCCATGAGCGGGCAGTGACTGGCACTTGTAGCTATCCGTTGGTGAAGGCCAACTTTTTGAATGGTCTGGCTTGGTTTGCAATTAGCAAAACTCTTGGCGTTAGCTTGGATTTGGAAGTGTAGGAAAGTCTAATGAGAACAATGAGCCTGGTAAGCTCTTCCGCTCGCTCCAGACTTTGGAGTTATTTCGGCATTGGACTGCTGTGTTGTTGTGATTGGAGCCGATAGCGCATTCCCTGCACGCGACTGACTGGAGCGTGCCGGTATCTGCCTCTAGCTTGCCACCTCGTTGATGATCATGTCCTGCCTGTTGTTAGATTCAGATCAATTATTGATGTCATAATGAACAACTGTTTGATGGCTTCCATATGGTTAACCTGTGCGTAATTTAACCTCTAGAGCTTGAGGGCTTGATTCTAGTGATCTGGTTTCATAAAGGTCGTATACCTGATGGACCATGGCCATTCCTCTCGGTCACGTACAATGGCTTACGTAGTATTGAGGATAATTTTTCAACAGACATCGACCTTACTGAAGGCTTAGGGGGCATATCGATAACAGGGCGTATGCAGGCATATCGTAAAGCCCTACTACATCGTGTGCTTGATCTAACGAAAGGGGTGGTTGTTTGTTGGAATGAAAGGGCGCTCCTTGGCTCACTTGTATGTGCACGCTCATTGCTCGAAACACTGGCAATCTTTCATTCGTTTCTCAAACGTGCTGACAAAAAGGCCAAGGCGAAAGAGTGGCAAACGTTGAGTCGCCTCGTTGATGCGTATGCGTTCTCCACATCTTCTGGCCCCGACAAGAAGAACAAATCTCCCGAGAGCCCGCCGCGAGTAGGCGAGGCTGTTATAGAGTTTATAAAAAGGACCCAACAGGACAAGGAGCAGTTTTGGGAGCAGATATGCGACGAAGCGCATCCAAATGGTAAAAAAATGATGGTGTTTGGTGGGTTATTGAAAGATTTACAGTATATCGATGTGCCTATAGAGGAGAATGAGCGTAGGCTTTTTCCTGCCGTGTACAACTCACTTTATTCTTGCTGTTGGTTGGTTGGCGCGATGCTGGATTTCGATATCCTCCTTGAGGAGATTCGATATGGTGGTGACTTGCCAGATGACCACGAATTAGTGGTGAAACGCAATCAGATAGACAAGGTCGTGGATGAGCTTGCTCCTAAGATCAATTTTGACCTCACTAAACGAATGAGAAACCGATAACAGACGTGCTTTCGCGTCACAACCTTCTGTCAGGCTGTGGGAGGTGTGCAGGCATGTAAAGCAAATATTCACTGTCCATTCAGCGTCACGAGCGGAAGTGGCAGGTCGAATGCTATGGGCGATATGGAGTTCAGCCGCAAGGGAAGAAATTACCCCAATCGCTCCGCCAGTTTCTCGGCACGTAACTGTGTGTAGCGTTTGAGCATTTGAAGGGTTTTGTGGCCTGATATGGCGGCTACGTCCATCGTAGATAGATCGCCTCGCTCGAACAGCCGACTGACCGCCTCATGGCGTAGATCATGCCAGCGATAGTCTTCAATGCCGGCGCGTTGTGCTGCAGCCGAGAAGGCGTGGTAGAGGGTGATGCTTCCCACCGGGAATATGAGGCCTTCTGCTGAGCGAGGGAGGCCTTGAAGGACTTCGACGGCGCGGCTTGAGAGAGGCACGGCTCTGACTTCGCCGTTCTTCGTTTCACTCAGCATGGCGATACGCCGGCCTAGATCGACGGCATTCCACTTGAGCCCTAGCATCTCGCCGCGACGCATGGCGGTTTCGACGGCGAACAGGACGGCGGCCTTCAGCCACGGATTGCGCGAGCGTTCACATTCATCGAGCAACGCAGCGAATTCGCTTTCTGATAGGCGCCTATCCCGCGCCTGCGCGTCCTTAGGTTTGCGTATGTGCTGCACCGGGTTGCCCGAGGGGAGGGCGATGCCGTATTCCTTTTGGGCGACTGTCAGCATCTTGGACAGCAGATCAAGTTCGGTCTTCACGGTAGCGGGAGAAACGGTTTTAGCGTGTTTCGATCTGCTGTAACGAGTATCCGTGTCGGATAGGCGCTCGTCGCGGTATTCTGCGACGCGCGCGGGCGTTAGAGCTGCTAGGCTGTAGGCGTCCAGGCGCCGGCGGAGCTGCTGGAGCTTGTATGCCCAGCCTTGACCGCGATAGTGATGCGGGGCGTATTCATCCGCGAAGCGTTGGGCGAGGGTGGCGAAGGTCGTTTGTTCGGCTAGCGTCGCCGACACGTAGCTCCCACGCTCGATGTCGGACTCGATGCGTCGTGCCCACGTTTGGGCATCTCGCTTGCTGGTAAACGTCTTGGTCTGCGTTGGCCAGCCTTTCTTGCGTACTCGGGCCTGCCAGCCGATGATCTCTCCCAGATCGTTTTTGCGCGGGGCGATAGCAGCCATTGAACGGAATCCTTAGTGGAGCGTCAGTGGAGCGAAAAACAAATCTGATAGCCATCATAGTCATTAAGTTGTTGACATGGAAATGGTTGTCCTAATAAAATCAGCCCCCTGCTAAGGGAGTATGGGGTCAAAAGCTCCATCGAGGGTTCGAATCCCTCTCTCTCCGCCACCATTCTGAAACCCCGGCGACTTTCGAGGCGCCGGGTTTTTTGTTGCCGACGACAAGTCGATCGCCAGCGGCGACGGGTCAGCGCAGTTCCGACTCGATCTCCTCCAGCCACTGCCGCTCGTGGTCCTTCTGTCGCTGCTGCGTGAGTAGCGCGCGGATGCGCGGCAGAGCCTGTTCCTCCTCGAGGATCCGTGCCGGGTGGATGCGTTCGCAGTGCAGCAGATGCATTCCGATAGGGGATTTGAGTACGGGGCTCAACCCGCCTTCGGGCAGGCTGAACAGGGCCTTGTCCAATTCGGGATAGAGCGTGCCGCGGCGCAGCCGGCCGAGCTGCCCGCCTTCCAGCGCGGTGGGGCATTCGGAATGGCGCTGCGCGAGTTCGGCGAAGCGATCCGGCTCGTGTGCGAGTTCCCGGCGCAGCGCTTCGATGCGCCGGCGTACGGCTGGGTGGCTGTTCTCGGGAAACTGCGCGTTCACGGTGATGAGCAGGTGGCGTGCGCTGCGGGTCTCGGGCAGGTCGAAGTCGCTGCGATGGGCGTGATAGTAGAGCCGGGCGTCGAGTTCGCCGACCTCAGGAGCCTGCTCGCGTACGTGCGCCAGTACGGCATCGACGCGCAGGAAATGACGTAGCGCGGCACGCAGGCCGTCGGCGTTCAGGCCGTTGCGGGCGAGATCGGTGTGCAACTCGGCGGCGGTGTCGTAGCGCTGGCGAATCTTGGATTCGGCATCGCGCAGCGTGGAGTCCGGTACCTGGCTGACATGGCCCTCCGACGAGGACAGGATGCGCTGCTCCAGGCGGTAACGCTGGCGTGCCTTGGTCAGGAGTTCTTCGGCCTGCCGCGGATCGAGTTCGCACACCGGCTTGCGGTGTTGCTCCAGTGCGTAGTCCAGCGCGATGTAGGCGACCTCGGGCGGGGTGTGCTCGGGGAGGGGTATGAGCGTCTCACTCATCCTTGTTCTCCTGTGTCGGGTAGCAGCCCCGGCTCCGGTACCAGCAGGGTGCGTCCGGGGAAACGCACTTCGTAGAGCGGGGTGTCGTCGTCGCCCTGCAGCACGTTTTCGATCACGCCGGATTGACCGGCGGCGATCAGGACTTCGCCTTGCAACGCGAGCGGTTGGCGAGCGCGTACGCGGTCGCGGAACTCGAAGCGGCTGGGTGTCCACTCGGCGTCGGCGGGGACCAGCTCGGGTTCGCGGCAGCCGACCTGCAGGCCTACGCCGACGAAGTCCACCGAGTAGATGATCTGGTCCTGCAGGAACGTGCCGATGTCGCGCACGAAGCCGGTTTCTCCCCGGCGCACCAGCAGGCTGCCGGTGTCCTGACCGGGGAAGGTGCCGTCGTTGCGCAGGTTGCGGATTACCCGCACCGCGTCGCCGTAGTCGAAACGGGGGCGCATGTGTTTGGCTCCGGCTCTACTTGGCGGCGAGCTGCTGCAGCGGGACGAAGGCCGTGCCCGGCGCGGGGCGGCGGAACACCTTGAACACCTTTTCGGTGCGCGCGTCGGAGCGCACGAAGTCCAGATAGGCGCGTTCCAGCAGCGTCTTGTACGCGGTGCGCCGCGGCGCGCCTGTTGCGGGCATCTGCGCTGCGGCGGTTTCGAGGTAGTCGTGAAAACGCTGCAGGATGTGCAGGCGGTTCACGTGCACCACGGAAGACGCGTATTCGATGCCGAAATAATCGAGAAAATCCTCGGCGGAACTCAGGTCTTCCAGGTCGTCGTCGAGCGGGTCGTACATGGCGGTGTCCTCGGAGCGTTGCAAAAGAGAGTCATGAGGCGTACGGCAGCAGCCCGACGCCTTGCGCCATGAGCAGCAGGGAGCGCGCGCCGAGCCGGTCGCCGGGATCGAAGCTGGTTACGGTGCCGAGCCGTTCGGCGGCCTCGGCGCGGCGTTCGAGGCGCAGACAGAGGTAGCCCGAGCCCTTGAGCGACAGCAGGTAGAAGCGCAGCAGACTCATCGAGCGTGCGCCGGCGGCGGCCACGGCGGGAACCGTGAGCTGGCGCCAGTTACCATGCAGCCCTAGATCGGCGCCACTCACTTCCAGCGCGCGTTCGGCGACCTGCAGGGCGTCCTCGGTGCGGTGCTGGTAGTAGTAGAAGCGGTACAGCGCCACCAGCACGCTGAGATGCCGCGGTTCGTGCAGATGGGCGCGCAGCAGGCAGCATTCGGCTTCGACGGGAGTTTCCCCGTAGTGTGCGGCGGCGGACTCGATCAACTCCTGTGCGGCGGATGCGAGCGGACGCTCGAAGTAGAGTTCGGCGTCGTCGAAGTCGTGAAGGTCCATGTCAGCCGGCCCTGCGCGCGGCGGCGCTGTCTTCGTTGCACAAATCGTCGGCTTCGCAGCGCGCGCAGGCGGCGCCGCGTTCGCCTTCGTGTATCGCGAGGCGGGCTTCCAGTTGTTCGATGCGCTCCATCAGGCAGGTGACGGCCTTGCCGACCGGATCGGGGATCAGGTGGTGGTTGAGGTCGATGCCGTGGAATTCGGCCGGACGCGGGCCGGTTTGTACGATACGGCCGGGGATGCCGACCACGGTGCGTTGCGCGGGGACGTCCTTGACCACCACCGAGTTGGCGCCGACGCGCACGCCGTCGCCCAGCGTGATGGGCCCGAGGATCTTGGCGCCCGCGCCAACCAACACGCCGTTGCCCAGCGTGGGGTGGCGCTTGCCGGTATTCCAGGTCGTGCCGCCGAGGGTGACGCCGTGGTAAAGCGTCACGTCGTCGCCGATTTCGGCAGTCTCGCCGATGACCACTGCCGCGCCGTGGTCGATGAACAGACGCCGGCCTATACGGGCGCCCGGGTGGATGTCAACGTTACTCCATACGCGCGACAGGAAGGCGAGCAGCCGCGCCGGATAGCGCCAGCCGCGCCGCCACATCCGGTGCGCCAGGCGGTGCGCAAGTATGGCGTGCACGCCTGGATAGGTGGTGAGCACTTCGAGGCTGCCGTGCGCGGCCGGGTCGCGGTCGAACACGCAGGCCACGTCTTCGCGCCATAGGCTTAGCAGCGATGGGGCGGACGGGTTCTGCGTCGTGGGCCTAGTGCTCATCGGGCGTCTCCTAGTGCACCGCCTGGTCGAGCGCGCTGTAGAAGCCGAGCAGCTCTTCGGGTTGTGGCGAGCGCTTGCTGCGCGTGGTGAAGCCGCGAACCTGTTCGAGCAGAGCGCCGGCCTGTTCGCGCGTAAGCTGCACGCCGAGCTGGGCATAGGCGTAGATCAGGCCGTGGATGCCGGAGTGCTTGCCGAGCACGAGACGGTGTTGCCGGCCGAGTTCGCCCGGATCGATGCCCTGGTAGTTGTGCGGATCCTTGAGCAGGCCATCGACGTGGATGCCGGCCTCGTGATCGAACACGCCTTCGCCGATCAGGCTCTTCTGCCAGGGCACGGGACGGCCGGAGGCGTTGGCCACCAGCTGCGACAGCGCGGGGAACCGATGCAGCTCGACCCCTGTTTCCATGCCGTACAGATGGCGCAGGCCCGCGACCACCTCTTCCAGTGCGGCATTGCCGGCGCGCTCGCCCAGGCCGTTGACCGTGGTGTTGAGGTGCGTCGCACCGGCGCGCGCGGCGGCCAGCGTGTTGGCGGTCGCCAGGCCCAGATCGTCGTGGGCGTGCATCTCGATCTCGATGTCCACGTTGCGGCGCAGACGCGCGATGCGTTCGTGCACGCCGAAGGGATCGAGGACGCCGACGGTGTCTGCGTAGCGCATGCGCCGTGCGCCGGCGCGCTGCGCCGTTTCGGCGACGCGGTCGAGAAAGTCCTGATCGGCGCGCGAGGCGTCCTCGCAACCGACGGACACCTCCAGGCCAAAGGTCAGAGCCTCACCGACGTGGTGTTCGATGCAGCCGAGCACCCATTCGCGGCTGCGCCCCAGCTTGCGCCCGATCTGCTGGTCGGAAACCGGAATGGACAGGTCGATCAGGTGGGCGCCGAGGTCCGCGCACAGTGCGAGGTCGTCGGTGCGCATGCGGCTCCACAACACCAGCCGCGCGGGCAGCCCAAGCGCCGCCACGGCGCGGATGGATTCGCGCTCTTCATCGCCCATGGCGGGAATGCCGATTTCGAGTTCCGGCACGCCGGCCTCGGCCAGTGCCGTGGCGATGGCGAGCTTTTCCTCCAGCGAGAAGGCCACGCCCGCTGACTGCTCGCCGTCGCGTAGCGTGGTGTCGTCGATGACCGGGCCTGGCGATGCTTGCATAGCGTAGCCTCCGAAACGTTTGGTATCGGATAAGCAAACCGCGTGCCTGATAATATTTGTTTGTTAATCAGTTGGTTATATGTTTCTTGTTTGGTTGATTTGCATGAGACGTAGGGTGTTTGTCGTGTTTGCGACAAGTGGCGAGTGCGCGGGAGGGTGTTTTTGAACACGAGCTTGAGAGAGCCAGTCTTGCGTGAACCAATGGTGCTGGATGCGAACAACTTCCGCCGACGCCGGCTGTCTCAAATAGGAGAAGGGCATATGGCGTGCAATGCGGCAGATTGTTCGTAGCCATATATTCAGTGTGTTTTCGATCAGGAACGCGTATTTCTACAGGGAAGGTACAGCATGACAGAGACAACATTTCTGGTTACCGGAGCATCGAGAGGCATTGGATTCGCCGTTGCGGAAGAACTGGCAAGGCAGGGGCGGCATGTGATCGGGCTGGCACGCCGTGCCGAGGGCATCGAATTCCCCGGCACGCTATTGGCCTGCGATCTATCGAACGTGGATGAAACGGATGCGGTATTGCGCCGGATCGATCAACAATTCGAGATTTCAGGTATCGTCAACAATGCCGGGATCGTTTCACCCCAGCCGCTGGGAGCCATCGATCTTCCCTTGCTGGACGATGTCTTCAATCTGAATGTCCGCACGGCCGTTCAAGTCACTCAATTTTTCGTGGATGCGATGAAGCAACGCAGGTTCGGCCGCATCGTCAACGTCTGCAGCCGCGCTATTCATGGCGCCAGGGACCGAACGGCTTACTCTGCCGCGAAGAGTGCCTTGATCGGATGCACCCGTACGTGGGCTTTGGAACTCGCCGAATACGGTATTACCTCCAACGCCGTGGCACCGGGACCTGTCGAGTCGGTGCTGTTTCGTGAGGCGCAGCCGGTTGGGAGCGAAGCCGAGAAACAGGCGTTGTCGACGATTCCGATGCGAAGGCTGGGAGAGCCGTCCGAAGTCGCGGCAGCGATATGTTTCCTCTTGTCGCAGAAAGCGAGTTTCATCACGGGCCAGGTTCTCGGCGTTGACGGTGGTGGCAGTCTCGGCGGGAGGTGAGCACGAATCGCCAGGTATCTCGACATGATTGAACTTGAGTTACGTCGAGCTTGTCATAAGTTCAGCCTCTCTTGGGGCGTGATTGCGTCTACCGGTCTTGGATCCAACTGGTCAGCCTTGCTGTACGGGCATGGGGCGCAACACCTTGGCTAAATAATTTGAACACATAATTGGGCTAAGGAATCGATGATCAGAATCCTTTCTGTGATGGCCACATTGCTGTGTTGGGTGCTTTGGTGGCAACCGAGCTTTGCCGCCATGACCAGATCTGAAGCCCGCGTGCTTAGTGTTGGAGCAATGACCGAGCATCAGGGCGACCTGCTGCAACTGCGAAGTGCTGCGAACGCAGGTGATCCTTTTGCCGAAGCGGCGCTCGGCAGGATTTACATGATTCAAAAAGACTTCAGCACTGCTCGAGCATGGTTGCATCGAGCCGCGAAACAAGGAAATGGCCCGGGGCTGAATACCTTGGGTCTGCTTTACGAAAGAGGCTGGGGCGTAACTCAGGATTACATGAAAGCTGCTGATTTTTTTCGCAAAGCGGCTTTGCAAAATGATGCCGGTGGCGAAGTTGATTTAGGTATAGCGTATGAACGCGGCCTGGGCGTCCCGCAGAACTACTCAAAAGCGGCTCACTGGTATCGGAAGGCGGCACAGCAGCGTGACTTGTCAGGCAAAGGCGAAAACGCAAATGCGCTGGGAGCCTATCTACTTGGCCGCGCTTATTTGCTTGGCCAAGGTGCGACCAAGGATTCCAGCGAAGGACTCCGCTGGATCCACAAAGCGGCGTTGCGGCGCAATCCCGAAGGGGACTATGAGGTTGGCAATGCAGCGGCGGCCTATTCGATAGGTTATTACTACGATAAAGGCACGGGGGTGCCTCTCAATCACGTCGAGGCGGCAACCTGGTTTCGCATGGCGGCCGATGTCAAAGGACCGACAGGAGAAAATCTGCCGGGCAATGCACTTGGTGCCTACATGTTGGGTATGGCTTACTACCATGGCCTGGGCGTTCCCCTGGACTTGGCCGAAGCGATTGTATGGTTTCGTCGGGCTGCAATGATGAGAGGCATCCTGGGCGAGACTGAACTGGGAAATTCCATGGGCGCCTACATGCTGGGCCATGTCTACTATGCAGGGCGGAGCGAGCCGGCGAAGGCAGCCGAATGGTTTCGCCGGGCGGCATTGATAAAGGGGCCGTTGGGAGAAAACGAAAATGACAATGCTTTGGCTGCATTCGCATTGGGCTCCCAGTATTACAGGGGATGGGGTGTTCCACAAAGTTACAGGGACGCCATGAAATGGTACCGGCTGGCTGCCACGCTAAAAGAGCCAAAGGGCGCATCGCGCCGAAGTAACGCATTGGGCGCGCTGCACTTGGGGCAGATGTACCATGAAGGAGTTGGTGTGCCGCGGAACGATGTTGATGCGGCAAAGTGGTACCGTGAGGCAGCTGGGTTGGGGAATGCTCAAGCCGAACATGCGTTGGGTGACGCGTACTTAAAGGGCGAGGGTGTGCCAAGAAATTTGCATCGGGCCGTCTATTGGATGATCCGGCCGGTATCGAAGTCCAGCGATGTGAATACGCTTGCAATTGTGGATGTGGTGCTCTATCCACTGGCGACATTGGTGATGACTATATGGATTTGGAGCGCAAGGCGGGAATGGTTCTCGTATAAGGGCACATCGTCACGCATCGGGTTTGCGCATCAAATCCTCGCGTTGCTTCTATTGAGCTATTGTCTTGTGACAACGATCAGCATTATTCACGATGTTGCTGTCTCTGGTGATTCAACAAAGTCGTTTATTTTGTCCTTGGTGGTAAATCCTATTGCGTTCCTTGTTTGCCTTCCTGTTATAACGCGCCGTTTTAGAGATATGAGTTGGAAGTCCTCTACGGCTATATTGTTGATAGCGCTGTTCGTGCTCAGTTTGCCGATATATCTAGTGATCATGTTTGCTGTGTTAGATGCCCACTCGGTTGATACGCCCTTCTTGCTGTCTCCGGTTTTTCTCGGAATAAGCCCGCTGGAAATGATCGGTCTTTTGCTTTTGAGCCTGGTGGCTGGAAAGAAAGTCGACGGACTTGAAAAAGCTCGACCTAGGAAACGATCAATTTTCGTTGTGTTGCGGTAAATGGTTTCAGAGTTTGCATGCAGGAAAGACGTTGATCCCTTGTCGATGCGCTTCATAAAGCTTTTGGGTAATGCTAGTGTGACTGCAACATTTTGGATGTCCCATCCACTGATAAATTCCATGCCTAGCAAGTCTTTTGTTTCTGGGTTCCTTCTCAGCTTCCTGACGGTAACTTCACCAAATATTACAAAAAGAACTCCAGTGACTATGGCGCTCGCTAAGGCAAATAGGAAAAGGATAGTTGCAATGTCTTCATGTGTCATAAATGAGAGATCCAACTCATGATCCTATCGTAGAAAGAGCCAGCATGCTTTTCGGTCCAATTGTTGACATAGACTGATCCAAGCGCTGCTGCCCCAGCAACGGCTAAGCCACCAATAATCAGAACCCAACCAACTGGGGTTGCGGCAACTGCAATGGCAATGTCTAGGGTGGCCATACCTGCAATTGTCGCAATTTCACCGGCAGTCGCGCTCAAAGCCAGACTGCTCGAGTGGATGAACATTTCTCTTTCCCAGTTGCCGCCTGTCTTGTAGTCCGTATAAATATCACCCACGCGACTGCCGAAGTCGATGACTGCCAGTCCGTTTCCAAGAAATTTCGCATGCCGCGCGAAGCGGACCAGATCGGTGGCCTCGACACTGGACCCGACGTCGAGCCGGGAAGCCCGCCCGGTGCGCCGGATGCGCTCGAACATCCGTTCGTCGTTCGCGCGTAGCAGTCGCCACTGGCGTTTGGGCAGGCGCGATTTGATCGTATTGAGTTCGATCCCAAAGCGTCGGCTCAAATTCGCCTTCGCTTCACTCAATCTTGTTTGCGCAGCTGCCCGAGCAATACCGGACACGGCCCTCGAATGCGAGACGCGGTGATATTCCACCGCGGCGTGCTGGTACGCCTGAATGGCTTTGCCCAAGCTGTCCATGCGTTGGGCATAGACGCTGGCGGCAGCGCCCGCACCTGCGACCCCATAGGGTTTGGTTTCCCGCAGCCTGCGCGTCAGTTCCGCCAGGGCACGAGTGTTCTCGCTGCCATAGGCCAGGGACAGATCCCCGAGCGTCTGATTTGCAGGTTGCTGCGAAAGCAGGCCCATGACGAGGCGATCATGATCGGTTTTGCGCTCACCCAGCATATAAGGCGTATTGGGCCACAGCGTCTTCGGCGTTGTGACTCCAAAGCCGTGGATGCAGTCAGGGGGCAGATCCAGCATGCGTTGCATGGAGTCCGCTTGAATGGGGAGGCGGGGTAGGATGATGGTCGTCATGTTGGGTCGGGCATCTGATCCCCTGTGAGTGGGGAAATTCTAAAACCATACATAAACAAAGGAATAGAGTCAAAGCCAACAATAGTCAGCCGCCGCCATCTGATGCCACGCAGTATTGGGGGATGGTCGTTGCTATTTTGTTTGCTCTTCAATTAGTCGATCAAAGCAACAGTCTTCACCTGCGCATACACGCGCTGTCCCTCGCGCAGCCTAAGATGTTCGACCGAATGATGCGTGAGCGAGGCGAGCAGTGTGGTCTTTCCGAGATCCGGGCGGAGGGTGCGGGTGGGGCCGTCGCCGCGGATTTCGGCGATCTGGGCGGGGAAGATGTTGAGGATGCTGGTTTCGTCACCGCGGTCCTGCAGGGCGCTGCTGACGTTGCTGGTGTGGATACGTAGGCAGGCGGATATGCCGGGAGGCCCACCTAGACCCTCCATACCCGGCGAAACCTGACCGCCCTATCACCAACTGACCAGAATTCCCCATTACGCGAATGGGGGCCGCCTATGCTGTTGGTTCCGTATCCGGATAGCGACGCCGATACAGCAGATAAAGCAGTACCGGTACGACTAGCAGCGTGAGGAATGTGCCCACGATCAAACCGCCTATGGCGACCACGGCGAGCGGCGACAATCGTTCGAGACCTACGGCCCATTCGAAGGCTACGGGTATCATGCCGACGGACGCGGCGGCTGCGGTCATCAGGATGGGCCGGGTCCGCAGGTCGACGGCCTGTAGTATCGCCTGCTTGAGCGGCACTCCTTGTTTTAGGGCCTCCTGCGCGAAATCCACCAGCAGAATGCCGTTCTTGACCACGATGCCCATGAGCAGAATCAGTCCCATGAACGAGGGCATGCAGCCGTGTTTTCCCGCGATCAACATGGCCCAGGCCGCTCCGATGATCGATAGCGGCAAGGTCACCAGGATGGCGATCGGACTGATGAACGAGCGGAAGGCGATGACCAATACCACGGCGAGCAACACGATGCCTAGGGCCAGTGATTGTGCGAGGCGGGTGAAGGAGGCATTCATTTCCTTGATCTCACCTTCGCGGCTGAGCGTGTAGCCCCGCGGCAGTTCGAAACCCTTGAGCGCCTGATCGACGTGGGCGTTGAGCGCGGTGACGGAAATATTGCGTCGATAGCCGATGACGTCCACGGTGCGCAGCAGGTTCTGGTGGGTGTAGGCGGTCGGTGCGTATACCGTTGTTACCCTGGCCACCTGCGTCAGCGGTACGATGCGTCCGTCCGGGGCCGTCAGATTGAGTGCCGCGATAGCAGGCGTACTCGAGCGCTGGTCCGCCTGCAGCCGGATCCATACCGGGATGCTGCTCTGGTTCGGAACCAGAATGCTCCCCGCGGGCACGCCGTTGACTTGCGCGGCCACCTGCTTGGCGATGCCGGCGGGCGTCAGGCCGTAGGCGGCCGCCTGGGTTGGATCGACGTTCAGCTGCAGGCGCTGCGAGTCGCCCTGCCAGCTTCGTTCGACGCCGGTCAGACCGCCGACTTTGTGCAGTCGCTGTTCGAGGTCGGCGGCCAGACGGTTGAGCACGCGCCAGTCCGGCCCGCTGAGCATCAGATCCACGGTGCCCCGGATCGAGGACAGCGGCGTGGCGCCGTAGACCACGGCGTTGGCGTTGATCACGCCCGGCACGGCGGCCACGCGCCGCTGAATCTCGCGGTCGATCCGGAATATGGACTCGCTGCGGTGGAAGCGGTCCACCAGATTCACGGTCGCCATCCCCTGTTGGAAGGTGCGCGCCGCGCCGAAGGACTTGTCCTCGGGTTCCGCGCCGACCACGGTAGACGTGGACAGCAACCAGGCGAGTTTGACCGACGCCTGGATCGCCGCGTCCACCCGCTCGGCGATGCGTTTCATGCCCGCGGCGTCGGTATCGGGTTGCGCCTCGAAACTGATTTGCGCGATGCCGGTGTCCATCAGGGGCATGAGTTCGCGTCCCACCACCGGCAGTTGCTTGAGCGACGCGCCCGTCAGGAGCGTGGCAACGATGAGCACGCGCCAGGGATGCCTGAGCGCCAGCGTGACGGCGAAGGCATAGAAGCGCTTGAGCGGCTTCAACACCCAGCGTTCGAAATACAGTAACGGACCGCGCAATGGATCGCGCGCACCGGGTTTGATGATCCAGGGTGTGAGCAGCGGGATGATGGTGACGGCAACGATGAAAGAGGCGGTCAGCGCGATGATCAGCGTGACCGACAGCGGCCGCAGCACGGTCTGCACGTAGCCGCCGATGAACACGATGGGCAGCAACACCACGGCGTTGCTCAGTGTCCCGGAGAGTACCGCGAGCATGACTTCCTGGGTGCCGCTGGCAGCCACGGCAAGGCCGGACTCGCCGTGCTCGCGCATGCGTCGCTCGATGTTTTCGATGACCACGATCGCGTCGTCGGCGAGCAAGCCCACGGCGATGATCACGGCGGTCAGGCTGACCATGTCGAACTCGTAGCCGATCAGCTTCATCACCAGGAAGGTGAGCAGATAGGTGAACGGCAGAGAGAGAGCGGTCACGAAGGCGGCGCGGGTATCGGCCAGGAACAGGAGAATGACGAACACCGTCATGATGACGGCGTCGCGCAACGCGCCGAGCATGTTGTCGACGGTCAGGTTGATGAGCCTCAGCTGACCATCGGTGCGCTGGATGTCGAGCATCGGGAATTGGGCCCGGATCCGCGGCAGGGCTGCATCGATGGCGCGCGCAACGGTGGCGGAATAGCCGTCGTCGCCGCGCAGCATCGAGACGGCGATGGCGGGCTTGTCGTTGCCGAAATACATCGACGTCGGGTCTGCGCTACCCCATTGCACCTTTCCGAGATCGCCCAGGCGCACCAGCCCGCCGCCGGGCACTGGCACCTGGATGTCGGCAACCTGTCCAGGCGTGTGTTTCAGCGCGTTGAGCGTCAACAGGAAACGGTAGCCCTCGCGGTGTACCAAACCCATTGGCGCGGTTACGTTGCTTGCCGCGATGGCGGAAGCCACCTGCGGCACGTTCAGGCGATGGGCGGCGAGTTTCGTGCGATCCAGACGGATCTGCAACTGGCGCTGATGGCCGCCGAAGACTTCCACCTCGGCGACGCCGGGAACGCGTAGCAGACGGTCGCGCAAGCTGTTCTCGGCGATGCGGCGCACCTGGGCAAGGTTCAGATCCGAACCTTTTGCCGGCGTCAGTCCCAACACGGTGACGGGCTGGGTGGCGCTGGTAATGCGGAATATGGTCGGCTGGTGCACGCCCGAGGGCAGGCTGGCTTCGACCCGCTTGAGTTCGGTCAGCACCTTGGTGGCATCGATGTTGATGTCGTAGCCGTAGTTGAATTCCACGGTGACCGCCGAGACCTGGTCACGGGAGACCGAGGTCACGCGGCGCACGCCGTCGATCGCCGAGAGCTGGGTCTCGATCGGATGGGTGACTTCCTGCTCCACGTCGGTGGCTTCGGCCCCCGGCCATTGCGTGACGACGCTGATCATCGGGCGGTTGGTGTCGGGGAACAGGTTCATGGGCATGGTCAGATAGGCGCCGATGCCCGCAAGCACGACCAGCACGGCCACCGCGACGATGGCATGCGGACGGTCGAGCAGCTTCTGCGTGAAATTCATTGCCCGTTCTCCGCCAGACCCGTGACGACCGGATCGCCATCGCGCAGTTGGCCCAACTGCGCGGTCTGCCCCACGATCACCTGCATGCCGGGTTCGAGCTTGCCGGAGATGGCGGCGCGTTCAGCGCCGGTCCGCAGCACCTGCACATCCACGCGGCGCAGCGTACCCGTCGCAGGCTTGCCGGCGGTCGCTACGAACACGAACACATGGGCGTGCGCGCCTTCGCCCACCAGGGCGTCGATCGGTACGGTCAGCGTAGTGCCGTGAGACGCCGCGTAAACGTTGGCGGGAAGCGAGCTACCGCTCGGCAAGCCGAATGGCAGAGCGCTGGCCTCCGCTTCGGCGAAACCCAGGCCCGCCTTGTCGACGGCGGGTGCGATGCGGGTGATCGGTAGCGTCAGGCTCGCACTTCCATTCGACAGGACGATCCGGTCTCCGACGTGGACCCGCGCGAGTTGATCGGCCGCGAGACTGATTCGCACGATCGCGCCTTTGCCTGCGGTGAGGCGATAGACCGGCTGCCCTGGGCCGACCGTGTCGCCCACTGCGACCAGCCGTTCGGCGACCACGGCGTCTTCCGGGGCGGTGATCTCGGCATAGTCCAGTTTGACCTTGAGGGCGGCGATCTGGCTCGCGAGCGCTTGTGCCTTGGCCTGCGCATCAGCGGCCGAAGTACGCGCGAGGTCGGCTTGTGAGCGGCTCACGCCGCCGTTGGCCAGCAGTTTCTCAATTCGCCGATGTTGGCGCTCGGCATAGTCCGCTTCCGCGACCGCCGCACGGTGCTGTTTCTCCAATGCGGCGAGCTGGGCATGGATCGAGCGCGCGTCGATGCGCACGAGCAGCTGTCCGCGTTTGACCGCCGCACCGGCACGCGGGCCAACCGCCAGCACCGTTCCCTGAATCTGCGGCGAGAGGACGATGACATCGGTCGCCTCGACGACCGCGCTCGTTTGTATTTCGCTGGATACCTCACCGCGTACCACCGGTGCGGTCTGTAACGCCCAGGGAGCGCTGGGTGGCGGCGGACTCTTGTCTGCCTGGTGAAGACGGTATTCGTGCAGGGTATAGCCAGTGGAAATCAGCAGGATGGGAATGAAAATGAGCCACCAGCGTGGGCGCTTGCGTGGTTGCGTTTCTTGTTTATCCGTCATTGATTGAGTTCTCTTGCCTTGCCGGCGCTGGAATCGTCTGTTGTTCATGAATTTTTCAAAGTATACGGATAAGCATATGTATTGGAATTGACCTAAGTCACCCAAAGTAGACGAACGGGAATGGGAAAGGATGCGCAATGGAAAGGCGCCGACCCGATTTGGAACTGGGGCGAACAGTGTATTTCGGGTGACCGCGGACTGTGCGTTCCACGGCCTCTGCTCAATAGTCCTCAATCGATCAAGGCAACAGCCTTCACCTGCGCATACACGCGCTGTCCCTCATGCAGTCCCAGATGTTCGACCGAATGGTGCGTGAGCGAGGCGAGCAGTGTGGTCTTTCCGAGATCCAGGCGCAGGGTGCGGGTGGGGCCGTCGCCGCGGATTTCGACGATTTGGGCGGGGAAGATGTTGAGGATGCTGGTTTCGTCACCGCGGTCCTGCAGGGCGATGCTGACGTCGCTGGCGTGGATGCGCAGTCGGGCGGGTGTGCCGGGCGTGGCGTTTTCGAGCCCCACGCGGAATGTACCGTCGGCGAAACGGATGGTGGCCAGATGAGTGCGTTCGTCGAAGGTTTCCAAGTCGCCGTCGACGATGACGCCTTCGTCGTGCGTATGGCCGCTCAGGGGCAGGTGTCCCGAGGCGAGCAGGGCGGGCAGCGGGCCGTGCTCGACGATGCGCCCGGCCTCCATCAGCGCGACGCGGTCGGCCAGGCGTGCGACTTCTTCCGGCGAGTGGCTGACGTAGATCACCGGGATGTCGAGTTCGCGGTGCAGGCGCTCCAGGTAGGGGAGGATGGCGGCCTTGGAGGTAGCGTCCAGCGCCGATAGCGGTTCGTCCATCAGCAGCAGGCGCGGGCTGGTGAGCAGGGTGCGGGCGATGGCCACGCGCTGGCGTTCGCCGCCGGAAAGGTGTGCGACGTCGCGCTTGAGCAGCGGTTCGACGCCGAGCAGGGTGACGGCCTGGTCCCAGGCCACGCGGCGCTGTTCGGCCGGCGTGCGGCGCAGGCCGAATTCCAGGTTGCGCTTGACCGACAGATGGGTGAACAGCTCGGGCTGCTGGAAGACGTAGCCCAGCGGCCGCTGGTGGGTCGGCAGAAAGGTTTCGCGAGCGTCGTCTTGCCAGACGTCGCCGTTCAGGCGCACCGAGCCGTGCCCGCGCAGCAGACCGGCGAGGCAGCGCAAGGTAGTGCTCTTGCCGCAGCCGGAGCGGCCGAACAGGGCGGTGACGCCGGGGGCGGCATCAAGCGCAACGTCCAGGGTGAAGCCGCCCTGCTGCAGGCGCAGTTCGAAGGCGAGCCCCTTCATGGGCGCGGCCCGCCTTGGCGGGGTGCGATTCTGCGGATCAGCAGCAGAATGATCAGCGAGAACACCACCATCCCGCCGGCTAGTATGTTGGCCTCGTGGTATTGCTGGTTTTCGACATATTCGTAGATCGCGAGCGACAGCACCTTGGTTTGTCCCGGGATGTTGCCGCCGATCATGAGCACCACGCCGAACTCGCCCACGGTGTGTGCGAAGCCCAGCGTGGCGCCGGTGAGGATGCCGGGGCGGGCCAGGGGCAGGGCGACGGTAAGGAAACGGTCCAGCGGGGAGGCGCGCAGCGTCGCCGCGGCTTCCAGCGGCTGTCGGCCGATGGCTTCGAACGAGGCCTGCACCGGCTGGACCACGAACGGCAGCGAGTAGACCACCGAGCCGATCACCAGCCCGGGAAAGGTGAATGCTAGGCTGCCGAATCCGGAGACCGATGAGAGCAGGCCCAGGGGACCGTGGGGCCCCAGGGCGATCAGCAGGTAGAAGCCCAGTACGGTCGGCGGCAGCACCAGCGGCAGTGCCACCACCGATCCGACCGCCTCGCCGACCCATGAGCGGCGGTGCGCCAGCCACCAGCCGAGCGGGATGCCGACGAGCAGCAGCAGCACGGTGGTGATGCTCGCAAGTTTGAGCGTCAGCCAGACGGGTTCCAGATCCATCGAACGTATCCTTCGGTCCCGCGCGCCGGCAGGTGATTACTTGGCGATCTCGTAGCCGTATTCGCGGATGATCCTTTCTGCCTTGGGACTCTTTAGGTAGGTGTAGAAGGCCTTGGCTTCCGGATCGTTCGCGGCTTTCTTCAACAGCACGACTTGCTGCGCGATGGGCGTGTAGAACGACTGCGGCACCAGCCACTGCGAACCCTTGCGTGCAGGCGGAAGCATAGCGATTTGCGACAGGGCGACGAAACCCAGCTGCGCATTGCCGCTGGCGACGTACTGGTAGGTCTGAGTGATGCTCTGGCCGCGCACGATCCGCGGCGACAGGTTCTTCCATAGGCCGAGGTGCTCGAGCACCTGCTTGGCTGCCGCGCCGTAAGGCGCCGCCTTGGGTTCGGCGATGGACAGGCGAGAGAACTTTCCGTCGCGCAGCGCGGCGGCGCCGTCCTTGACTAGGCCAGGATCCGGACTCCACAGCACGAGACGGCCTACGGCGTAGGTGCGACGGCTGTCGCCAACAGCTACGCCCTTTTCGACCAGCAGACGCGGGCGGCGGCTGTCGGCGGCGAGGAACAGGCCGAAGGGGGCGCCGTTGTTGATCTGAGCGTAGAGCATGCCGGTGGAGCCGAAGCTGGGCAGCACGGTCTTGCCGGTGTCCTTCTTGAAGTCGGCGATGATGGCCTTGGCCGGTGCGGTGAAGTTGGCGGCTACCGCGATGTGCAG
>NZ_JARRQY010000074.1:0-23887 GCF_037381185.1 Acidihalobacter sp. | reverse complement strand
CGGGTCACCGCCTGCACATAGCCACGCGGCAGTTCGTAGCGTTTCGACGGCCGCGGACCGAATGTCGTAATACCGACCAGTACGGTCATGAAGCCCCCGCGCGGTAATACAGGTACTGCGGCGAATAGAGCCCCGTGGGGTTGACGAAGCGATCGACGCCGCCGAGCTTGGGATCATACTTCACCAGCATACCCGGCCACGGGATGAAGAGCACCGGCAGCAATCGGTGCATGGCGTCCTCGTAGCGATACAGGGACTCCACGCCGGGCTCGCGCGTGCTCGCCTCGATCAGCTTGTCGAGCATCGGACTGGAGAAGCTGCCGTTGTTGTTACCGCCGGTCGTATTGAACAGGCCCTCGCCGGTGGGATAGAAGTTCGGGCCGTAGATCCAGCCCATGATGACCGCCTGCCAATGCGACTTGTGGTTGTATAGCTCGCCCACCAGCGTATTGAAGGTTTGGGTACGCAGATCGACCTTGATGCCCAGCGCCGCCCAGTCGCGCGCGATGACCTGCGCGACCTGACTGTTGGCCGGCGCGGCCATCAGCGTGAAGTGCATGGTCTTGCCGTCCTTCCTGCGCACGCCGTCGACCAGTTTCCAACCGGCCTCGTCGAGCAGTCTGGCAGCCCGCTTCGGATCGTAGAGATCGGCCGCGCTGAGCTTGCGCGCCGTCGGCGAAAGGTAGGTCGGCGGCGCCGCGGGCACCGGTCCGTAGGCCTTGGCCGACAGCCCGTGATAGAGCGTATTGATGATGTAGGGCTGATTGATCGCCGCTTCCAGCGCCTGGCGGACCTTTTCGCTGCGGAAGAACGAAACGTCCAGGTCGCGCATATTGAGCATGATGCGCTGCATGCTGTAGCCGCCCGCGGAGGGAATGCTCTTCAGGTTTTCGACCAGATGCTGCGCCGCGTACAGTTCCGGATCGATCTGGCCGATCTGCAGTTCGCCGGTCTTCAGCGCACCGAACTCGGCCTGCGCCGTGGTGTAGAAACGCATCTCGAAATAGCGCACCGACGGCTTGTGGCCGGAGTACAGCGGGTTGGCCTCGAAACGGATGTACTGTCCGTTGACGTACGCCTCCAGCTTGTAAGGGCCGTCCACCACCTTGACCATCGCCGGGTCCGCCACGTGCTTGACCATGTAGTCGACCGACAAGCCCTTCCAGGCCTGTTCGGGCAGCGCGCGCAGTTGCGACAGCACGTTGTACTCGAACCAGTGCACGTTCACCTGGCGCGCGGCCGTGATCTCCACCGTGCGCGGACCGAGCGCCTTCACGCTCTTGATGATATCCGGCATGTCACCCACGCCGCTGAACGCATAACGCTTGCCCGCCTCACGGATCAGATGCACATCGAACACGACGTCCGCCGCCGTGACCGGCTTGCCGTCCGACCACTGCCAGGGCTTGAGCTTGAGCGTAAAGACCCGCTGACTCTTGTCCACCGAGATCGACTCGACCAGACCGCGCTGCAGATTGATCTTCAGATCGCGGCCGATCCACAGCAGGGTCGGATAGAGAATATTGATCGCTTCACTGTCCGGCTCGGTTGACGGGTTGACCACCGGCACGAAGGCATTCACCGGCTCGGGCTTGGCGATGCCGATCTGGGTGGTGGTCACCACCGTATCCGGGACACCGGCAAAGGCCATCCCCGATACACCCAACATGCACGCGGCCAGCAGCCGCACCAGCGATCTTTTTCCCATTAATTTTCCTCCTCAAGACATGAGGCCACCCCAATCAAACGCCTGCGCGGCATTCGTCCGCTCACGCATTTATTTCGATGCGCTCATGAGGTCAACCGGTCAAACAGCACCAAAAAGAGGCACGCTAAAACTGATCGCACCAAAAACAACAGCGCCGAACACGGGCCACTGCACTAAGACAACGACTTACGACTGGCGTTCCCCGCATCCAATTTCCGGGCCATTAATTTTTATTCCATGAACAAGGAACCTTTTTGCAACACACGTTGTCTACGACTCCATCCAGGCTTTCATGGAGAATCTTTACCGTTGGAGGCCCAGCACGGAAGGATCCCGAAAAACTCTGGAATACCCATAAAATACAGAAAATTAGCGCAGAACAGCATAGAGAAACGCGCAAATAGAGCCGCCCGTCAAACGGAATGCGGAGAGTACGCCTTTTTCTTGGAACAACATTGAACGCAAGCGCCCGAATATACGCTATATGTGGTTCGAAAGTTTTCATTTGCCCACAAAAAGAATTGGCCTGGAGATTGCTGTAACGCCTCCATCAAAACCACCTTACACCCACGGTATTCAAGCGAATCGTCAACGAGGTCAGATGCACAAATTCTCATATACGCTGCGCCTACGCAGCCGACGACAACCGGAGCCTCTGCCATGCTGAGCATGATTCTCCGCCGCCTGGGCACCTCCTCGATTTCCATCGTGCTGCTCGTCACCATCGTCTTCTTCATGATCCACGCGACGCCCGGCGGCCCGGCCTACAGCATCCTCGGCGTCCGCGCCACCCCGACCGCAGTCGCCGCACTGAACAAGCAAATGGGGCTGAACCACCCCGTCTGGCAGCAATACGGAACCTGGTGGCTGCATCTCGTCCAAGGCAATCTCGGCTACTCCTACACCCAGCACGCGCCCGTGTCCTCGCTCATGGGTTCGTATCTGCGCAACACCCTGCTGCTCTACGTGCTCGCCACCGTCATCTCGATCGTCTTTTCGATCCTCATCGGCATGGTCCAGGGCGCCTGGGCCGAACGTAGCGGCGGCAAGATCATCGGCGGCCTGCAGATCACCTTCTACGCCATGCCGGTCTTCTTCATCGGCAGCATCCTGATCCTGGTGTTCGCCATCGACCTCGGCTGGCTGCCGTCGGGCGGCATCAGCGGCAACGGCAACGGCGGCGTGCTCGACTACCTGGCCCACATGATCCTGCCTGCGATCACGCTCGCATTGCCGATCACCGCCGGTCTGTCGCGCTACTTCGGCCATCAGGCACGCAACGAATACCGACTGGACTACATCCGCACCGCGCTGGCCCGAGGCGTGCCGCCGCTGCGCCTGGCGCTGAACCACGTGCTGCGCAACGCCATCCGCCCTCTGGTGACCGTCATCGGCATGATGATCCCCTACATCTTCGTCGGCGGCGTGCTCACCGAAAGCGTATTCAACTACCCTGGCCTGGGCTGGCTACTGTGGCGCTCGGCGCTCAATCAGGACTACCCCACCCTCACCGCCATCGTGCTGCTGATCGGCATTCTCACCATCCTCGGCAACCTCGCCGCCGATCTGGTCAACAGCATCCTCGACGTACGGGTGCGATATGAATAGCTCCACCAACACCGCCGTCGCACCGCCGGCCGGCGCGCGCCTGTCCGCCGCGCTGCGCCGCTGGTATGCGCAGTACCACCACCCCATGACCTGGACCGGGCTCGGCGTGTTCGCCGCCCTGCTGCTGTTCTCCTGGCTTGGGCCGCTGATCTACCGCTCCAGCCCGTTCGATATCCATGCCCTTAGCACCCTGGCGGGGCCCAGCGGAAAATTCCTGCTCGGCACCGACAATCTCGGCCGCGACATGCTCGCGCGCATGATGGCCGGCGGGCAGGCCACGCTGCAGGTCGGCCTGCTCGGTTCGCTAATCGCCATGTGCGCCGGCATCGTCTACGGCATGTTCTCGGCGATGAGTCCCGGCTGGCTCGACAAGATACTGATGCGCCTGCTCGACGCCGTCCTCGCGATCCCCACCCTGGTGCTGATGATCTTCTTCGCCGCCATCATGCCGCTGAACACGCTCAGCCTCGTGCTGCTGCTCGGACTGGTATCCTGGCCGGGGCTGGCGCGCATCGTGCGCAACGAGGCGCTGGCCTACCGCGAACGCGACTACATCCTCGCCGCGCGCCAGTTCGGCGCCGGCAGCCTGTACGTCGCGCGCTCGCACATGCTGCGCGCCATGCTGCCCATCCTCATCGTCAACGCCACCTTCATGGTCGCCGACGTCATCCTCGCGCTGGCCGGCCTGTCCTTCCTCGGCCTCGGCATCCAGCCACCGCGCGCCTCCTGGGGCGGGCTGCTCAACGAGGGCGTACAGCAGGTCTTCCTCGGTTCCTGGTGGCTGATCGTGTTCCCCGGCCTGGCCATCTTCGCCGCCATCGTGGCGATGAACCTCATCGGCCAGGGCCTGCTCGCCCGCCTGGAGGGTCGCTGATGAGCGCACAAATGCAGATGCAGACGTCCGAAGCCGCCGGCCTGCAGGTCGAAGACCTCGAGGTCACCATCGGCCGCGGGCGCAAAGCGTTCCGTGTGGTCGAGGAGTTGAGTTTCGCCGTGCCGCACGGGCGCATGCTCGGCCTGGTCGGCGAATCCGGCTCGGGCAAGTCCATGACCGCCTCCGCGCTGCTCGGCCTGCTGCCCTGGGGCTCGCGCATCTCGCGCGGCTCCGTGCGCCTGAACGGCCAGGAACTCGCCAATCTGCCCGAGCGGCGCATGCGCGCGCTGCGCGGCCGCGAGATGGGCATGATCTTCCAGAATCCGCTGTCCTCGCTGAACCCGAGCATGACCGTCGCATGTCAGATCGGCGAGCCCTACCGGCTCTACACCGGCGCCAGCGAAGCCGAAGCGCGCGAGCGTGCACTGGAATTGCTGCGCGAAGTCGGCGTGCCCGACGCCGAGCGACGGCTCGACGACTACCCGCACCAGTTCTCCGGCGGCATGCGCCAGCGCGTGATGATCGCCATGGCGCTGGCCTGCAAGCCGCGTCTGCTGATCGCCGATGAGCCCACCACCGCGCTCGACGTCACCATCCAGGCGCAGATCCTGCGCCTGCTCAAAAGGCTGCAGGAGGAAATGCAGCTGTCGGTGATCCTCATCACCCACGACCTGTCCCTGGTCGCCGAATACGCCGACGACATCATGGTCATGTACGCCGGACGCAGCGTCGAACACGCGCCGGCGCAGGAGTTCTTCCGCGCGCCGCGCCACCCGTACAGCCACGCGCTGCTGAACTCCATCCCGCGGCTGGCCGACCCGAACCAGCGCCTGACGGACATCGACGGCATCCCGCCCAGTCCGCAGCAGTTCCCGCCCGGCTGCCGCTTCGCCCCGCGCTGCTCGCGCGCCACCCCCGAATGCAGCGCCGCCTATCCGCCGGCCGCCGGCGACAACGGCCGCTACCACTGCCTGCACCCGTTTGGAGAAACCGCATGAGCGCCTGGCTGGAAGTCCGAGACCTGTCCGTCCGCTTCAATGCCGGCGAAGGCGGGCTGCTGCGCAAGACGCAAGGCGTCGTGCACGCCCTGTCCGACGTCGACTTCACCCTCGCCAAGGGCGAAACCCTCGGCCTCATCGGCGAATCCGGCTCGGGCAAGAGCACGCTCGGCCGCGCCGTGCTGCACCTCGTGCGGCCCAGCGACGGCAACGTGCACCTCGAAGGCACCGACCTCACGGCCCTGAACGACCGCGAGATGCGCCCCTTCCGCCGGCGCATGCAGATGGTCTTCCAGGACCCCTTCGACTCCATGAATCCGCGCATGACCGTCGGCGAAATCATCGCCGAGCCGCTGCGCCTGCAGCACATCGGCAGCGCCGACGAACGCCGCACGCGCAGCGCCGAACTGCTCGAGCGCATGGGGCTGGACCCGGCCGGCATGCAACGCTATCCGGGGCAATACTCCGGCGGCCAGCGCCAACGCATCGCCATCGCCCGCGCGCTCGCCACCAACCCCGACCTGCTGGTGCTCGACGAACCGACGTCCGGACTCGACGTATCCATGCAGGCACGCATCCTCAACCTGCTGCGCGACCTGCAGGGCGAACTCGGCCTGAGTTACCTGTTCATCAGCCACGACCTCGGCGCCGTCGCCTACCTGGCCCAGCGCATCGCCGTGCTCTATCTCGGCCGCATCGTCGAGATCGCACCCACGCGCAAGCTCATCGACCGCCCCGAGCACCCCTACACTGCCTCGCTGCTCGATGCCCTGCCCGCGCTCGCGCGCAACGGCGCCGAGGCCCATCTTCCGCCACCGCAAGGCGAACCGCCTTCGCCGATCAATCCGCCCTCGGGCTGCGCCTTCCACCCGCGCTGCCCCAAGGCCCAAGCGGCCTGCCGCGAACGCCGCCCCGAACTCGCCGCAGACGCGGAGGCGCACGCCGTGGCGTGTCACTTCCCGCTCGGGGCCGCCGCAAACGCCGCCTGACAGCCGCAGCGCACTGAAGATCCCACCGCCATGGACGGCCTACCTGAAATCTCCCATCCGGCGATCGACATCGATCTGCGCTATGCGACCGCTGACAACATCTGCGGGCGACCGATCTACGCCCGCGCCGGCGCCCTGTTGCATCCCGACGCGCATGCCGCCCTGCTGCGGGCGGCCGATCTGGCACAGGCACACCAGCTGCGCCTGCGGATGTTCGATGCCTATCGCCCGCTGGCGGCCCAGCATTGCCTCTGGGCGGCCTTGCCCGACCCCGATTTCGTCGCCGACCCGGCGCAGGGATCGACGCACAACCGCGGCGTCGCCGTCGATCTGACGCTGACCGACATCGGCGGACGACCGTTCGACATGGGCACCGGCTTCGACGACATGACGCCGCAGTCGCATCACGGCCGTACCGACGTCGGGCCGTCCGCCCAGCGCAATCGTGCACATCTGCTCGGACTGATGGCATTGGCGGGTTGGGAACACCACCCCTACGAATGGTGGCATTACAACCTGCCTGCTCCGACGCGCTACGCCATCGTCGACGACGCTGCCAACGTCGCCCGCTTGATGAATGTCTGACGTATGGCGCCGAGCCCCCCAGAACACATCTCGGCGCCCACGCGCGCCAACTGCGCGGGGCACGACCGTTCGCACCCCGCCTTTGCAGAGAGCCGCCGGCGCGCACCGCGCGTACGGCCTCAATCACTCAGGAGAGTACGCATGAAGAAAACCGCACTCGCGCTACCGCTATTACTCGGCGCCGGCGCCCTGCCTGCCGCGGCACTGGCGGCCGCGCCTGACACGGTCACCACGGTCACCGGCGTCGGTCTGGCCTCGCCGATGAACGTCAATTCGCTGCTGCCCGTGGTCAACAACGATTCGGTCGGCAACTTCCAGGCGGTACAGCAACTCTATCGCCCGCTGATCTGGCTGAGTACCGACCTCAAGATCGACTGGACCGATTCCATCGCCCAATCTATCAAGGTCTCAGACGACCGCACCGTGTTCACCGTCACCCTGAAGGACTGGAAGTGGTCCGACGGCAAGCCGGTCACAGCTGCCGACGCCGCGTACGGCTTCAAAATGATCAAGGACTTCGGACCGCGCTATCAGAACACCGGCATCGGCGGCATCCCGGGCATCGTCAAGTCCTTCGACGTGATCGACGCGCACACCTTCCGCATGGTGTTGAAGCATCCGGTGAACACCACCTGGTTCGAGCTCAACGGCCTCTCGCAGATCACCCCCGCTCCCGCATTCGCCTGGAAGCAGTACAGCATCGACTACCTCTACAACCATCAGACCGATCCCGCACTGGTACAGGTGGTCGACGGACCGTACAAACTGGCCAAATTCGCCCAGGGGCGCGAAATGGCGTTCGTGCCCAATCCCGCCTATTCCGGACACCCGCCGTCGATCAAGCATTTCGTGTTCAAGATGGTCACCTCCGCCGATGCCGCATTCGCCGCCCTCAAGACCGGCGACATCCAGATCGGCAACGTCCCCCCGAGTCTGTACAACGCACGTCGTCTCGTCGCCCATCTGAAATCCATGCAGACGCAGGGCGGTTTCTCTTTCGAATATCTACCGATCAACTTCAGCAATCCGAAAGTGGCCTTCTTCCGCGATCTCAAAGTCCGTCAGGCGCTGGAATACGCCATGGACCAGCAGCTGATCATCAAGACCGTGATGCACGGCATCGGCATCCCGGGTTTCAGCCCCGTTCCCGCTGCGCCGGAAACCTATCTTTCGCCCGAAATGAAAGCGCTGATCGCGCATCCCGGGAAGATGTACCAACCGGCAAAGGCGAAAAAACTGCTCGACGAGGCCGGTTGGAAAATAGGACCCGACGGCATTCGCGTGAAGGACGGCAAAAAGCTCGAGTTCAGCTTCATCGTGCCCTCCGGCACCGCCTGGCGCTTGGCCACCGCACAGGTGCTGAAACAGGAATGGCAAGCCATCGGCGTGGAAATGCATATCCGCCAGATGACCTTCAATCAGGAAATCGCCACGCTCGAATCCCACAAGGGCTGGGACATGGCGATCATCGGATGGACCTATTCGCCGGACTACTACCCCAGCGGCGGCGGCCTGTTCAACACCGGCGGCGGCACCAACTACGGCCTCTACAGCGATCCGAAGATGGACAAGCTGATCGAGGCCACGATGCAGGCCAAGGGTCTGAAAACCCTCTACGCCTATGAAAACTATGCCGCCGCGCAACTGCCGGTGCTGTACATCCCGCAACCCGGCTACCTGGTCAAATACGACTCGCGCCTGAACGGCATGAACAGGTTCTACAACCCCGTAGGTTTCATGGCGACGGAATACCTCTCCTACCACTCGGCCCACTGAAGCCACAGCAGAAGCAGCAACCGGGCTCGCATAGAGCGAGCCCGGCAACACATCGCTTCTCCGGGCCGCGGCGCCAGGTGCCACCGCGCACATGCCACACCCCGGCCTGAATCACTCTGGAGAGTTTTCATGAAGAGAACCGCACTCGCGTTGCCGCTGCTGCTCGGAGCCGGCGCCCTGCCTGGTACTGCCCTGGCCGTCACGCCTCATACGCTCACCACCGTCACGGGCATCGGCCTATCCGCACCGATGAACGTCAACTCGCTGCTGCCGGTGGTCAACAACGACTCGATCGGCAACTCACAGGCGATACAGCTGCTGTATCGCCCGCTGATCTGGCTGGGCACCAACCTCAAGATCGACTGGACCGACTCCATCGCCAAGTCGATCAAGGTCTCCGGCGACCGCACCATGTTCACCGTCACCATGAAGGACTGGAAGTGGTCCGACGGCAAGCCGGTCACCGCCGCCGATGCAGCCTATGGCTTCCAGATGATCAAGGACTACGGCAAGCGCTACCTGAACTACGGCATCGGCGGCATGCCCGGCATCGTCAAATCCTTCGATGTCGTGAACGCGCATACCTTCCGCGTCACCCTGAAGCATCCGGTGAACGCCACCTGGTTCGAACTCAACGGCCTGTCGCAGATCACGCCTGCTCCCGAGTTCGTCTGGAAACAGCACAGCATCGATTACCTGTTCAGGCACCAGACCGATCCCGCACTGGTTCAGGTCGTCGATGGGCCCTACAAGCTCGCCAGATTCGCGCGGGGGCGCGACGTGGTGTTCAACGCCAACCCGGCCTATTCCGGACACCACCCGGCGATCAAACGTTTCACTCTCAAGATGATCACCTCGTCCGACGCCGCCTTCGCAGCGCTCAAGACCGGCGACATCCAGATCGGCAACGTTCCCGCCCCGCTGTACAACGCGCGGCACTTGGTCGGCCAGCTGAAATCCATGCGAACCGCCGGCGGCTTTTCGATCGCCTACCTGCCGATCAACTTCACCAACGACAAGGTCGCCTTCTTCCGCAACCTCAAGGTTCGCCAGGCCCTGCAATACGCCATCGACGAGCCGCTGATGATCAAAACCGTACTGCACGGCTTGGGTACGCCTGGATTCGGCCCCGTTCCCAGCGTACCGGACACCTACCTCTCGCCCGAAATGAGAGCGCTCGCCGCGCATCCCATGCGTATGTACCAACCGGCAAAGGCCAAGCGGCTACTTGATGAAGCCGGCTGGAAACCCGGACCTGACGGCATCCGCGAAAAGAACGGCAAGCGACTCGCCTTCAGCCTGATCGTATCGTCCGGCGTTGCCCTGGAACTGAACGAGGCACAGATTCTGAAGCAGGAATGGCAGGCCATCGGCATCGACATGAACATTCGTCAAATGCCGTTCAACCAGGAACTCGCCATGCTCAAACCGCACAGAAACTGGGATATGGGCATGATCGCCTGGGCCTACGCGCCCGACTACTACCCCAGCGGCGGCGGGCTGTTCAACACCGGCGGCGGCGCAAACTATGGCGGGTACAGCAATCCCAAGATGGACAAGCTCATCGACGCCACAACCCGGGGCAAGGGACTGCAAACGCTTTACGCCTATGAAAACTACGCCGCGCAACAGCTGCCAACGCTGTTCCTGCCCTCCCCCGGCTATTTGGTCAAATACCCCACTCGTCTGCATGGCATGAGCAGATTCTACAACCCCGTGGGCTTCATGGCGCCGGAGTACCTTGCCTACCACTCGTCCCATTGAGCCGCAGGAATCACACCATGAATAAATCCCTGTTGATTGCGGCAGGCGCAGCCACCGCATTCGTTCTGTTGCAGAGCGGGCCCGCCCGCGCCGCCACGCACAATACGCTGACGACGGTACCCGCCGTGGCCTTCCAGCAGCCGTCGCCGGTCACTTCGTTGCTGCCCGATCCCTTCAACAACGACACGATCAACGACTTCCAGACCTACATCCAGCTGTATCCGCCGCTGCTGTGGATCGGCAACAACCTGAAGATCGACTGGAAGCGCTCCATCGTCAAATCGATCGACGTATCCAAAGACCGCAAGGTCTTCACCGTGACCCTGAAGCACTGGAAGTGGTCCGACGGCAAGCCGGTTACCGCCGCCGACACCCGCTACAACTACGTACTCACCAAGGAAGACGGCCAGAGCAACCAGAACTACGGCATCGGCGGCGTACCCAACAACATCGCCTCGTTCAAGCTACTCGGCACCTACAGGTTCGCCGTCACACTCAAACATCCGGTCAATCCGCGCTGGTTCGAAATCAACGGACTGTCCCAGTTCAGCCCCGTGCCGAAACACGCATGGGGCAAACACAACGTGAAGTGGTTCCGAGATCATGAGACCGATACCGCCCTGGTCAAGGTCGTGGACGGCCCCTACAAGGTCGCTTCGTTCAATGCCAGCCGCTATCTGCGTTTCGTCGCCAACCCGGCCTATAGCGGCGAGCCGAAACCGTCGATCAAGCATTTCAATTTCAACTTCTACACCAACAACAGTGCGGCATTCTCGGCGCTAAAAACCGGCGCTATCGGCATCGGCCAAATACCGTTCGATCTGTACGGAGCCCGTCACCTCGTGGGCCACCTGAAAGCCTTCAGCACCGACGGAAAAAAGGGCGCCTACGGCTACGGATTCTGGTACATCCCGCTAAACTTCGACAATCCGAAGGTCGCCTTCCTGCACAACCTGAAGGTTCGCGAGGCGTTGCAATACGCGATCGACCAGCAGGCCATCATCAACGTCGTCTACCACGGCTTGGCGAGTGCAAGCTTCAGTCCGATCCCGCCGGTGCCCGACACCTACCTATCGCCCAAGCTGAAGGAGCGCGACAGCCATCCGCAGCAGATGTACGCCCCGGTCAAGGCCAAGGCGCTGTTGAACGCGGCCGGCTGGAAGCCCGGCCCCGGCGGCGTTCGGGAGAAGAACGGGCATAAACTCGCCTTCCAGCTCATCGTCATGTCCGGCGAATCCTCGGCCGTGGAAGAGGCCCAGTTGCTGAAGCAGTTCTGGCAGGCGATCGGCGTCGACGCGCACATCCGCCGCATGACCTTCAACCAGGAAATCGACGTCATCCTCGGCCCGAAGTCGAAGTGGGAAACGGCGATCATCCCGTGGTACTACGCCCCGGACTACTACCCCACCGGCGGCGGACTGCTGAACACCGGCGGCGGCACCAACTACGGTGGCTACAGCAACAAACGGATGGACGCTCTGATCAGGGCGAGCACGACCGAATCCGGCGTCAAGGCGCTGTACGCCTACGAGAACTATGCCTCCAGCCAGCTACCCTGGCTGTGGCTGCCCACCCCGGCCTATCTGGTCAAATACGACCCTGCCCTCAAGGGCATGTCGCAGTACTTCAGCCCGGTGTGCGAACTCTCGCCGCAAGTTCTCAGCTACGCCAAGTAAGCTTCAACACCTCCGTGCCGTCGCTCCCGCAGCGCGGCACGCCCTTTCTCCCAATACCTTCCTCCCGGCAATATCATAGTAAAAAACAATGACCACGTTCGATTAATGCAAATGGATTAATCGAATCGACTCCCTTAGACTTCTAATTGAGAATTATTCTTGACTGGGAGCCGACTATGAGCACCTTGATCCTCAAATCACGCGAGTTGCTCACCACACGTCAGCCTAGAAGGCTGCACATCAGCCGCGTGGTTATCACCGTCGGCCTGGCGCTGCTCCTCGCCCTCCCCGGAGCCACCGGCGAAACGGCACGCGGCGCGCTGGCGGACGCCTTCTTTCAGGTCGCCGCCTTCGTCTCCGCCACCCTTTTACTCTTCTACGGCATCGAAGCCCTGTTGCGGGTCGACACCGCCGCGTGGCTCGACCGTCATGCGCGCTGGCAGGTACCGGCCGCCGCCTTTCTCGGCATGACGCCCGGCTGCGGCGGCGCCATCATGGCCATGACGCTCTACGCCCGCGGCCGTTTGAGCTTCGGCGCCGTCGTCGCCGTGCTGACCGGGACCATGGGCGATGCCGCCTTCGTCCTGCTGGCCAAGGAACCGCTCACGGCCGTGGTGACGTTCGCGCTTTCATTCGTGGCAGGCGTAATTGCAGGCCATTTCGTCGACGCGGTGCACGGCCGCGACTTCATGCGCCCGAAGCCGGCCGGCCATGACACGGCGCGCGGGCCGGCAAGCGTGGGCCGCATGCGCATCGCCGACCGCGCCTGGGTCGCCCTGAGCGTGCCGGGACTCGCCGTCGGCGTGCTCGGCCTCGCCCAGCTCGACGCCGGCACCATGATCGGCATGCCCGGTTTCGTGGAGGCCATCGGCGTGACCGGCAGCATGCTCGCCTTCGTCCTCTGGGCCGGTCAGCCGGCTACGGAATCCTCCTGCAACGGCCCGGCCTGCCCGGCAACGAGCCCGGAAGCACCCGGCTTGTGGCAGCGCGTAACCGATGACACCGCCTCCGTCACCGTGTGGGTGGTCGCCGCCTTCATGGTTTACGAGTTCGGCGTCGCCGGCCTCGGCGTGGATTTGGGCGCCCTATTCAAGACCTGGGCGCCACTCATGCCCCTGGTGGGCGTACTCATCGGCTTCATCCCCGGATGCGGACCGCAGATCATCGTCACCACACTCTATCTAGGTGGTCTGGTGCCGTATTCGGCCTTGCTTGGAAACGCGATCAGCAACGACGGAGATGCATTGTTTCCCGCGCTCGCCATCGCGCCGCGCGCTGCCCTGATGGCGACGATGTACACGGCCATTCCCGCGCTTGCGCTGAGCTATACGCTCTACGCGCTCGGCTACTGACTATCAAGGCGTTGATGTGTGGCTGCGCAGACGATCGGCGGAGTTGCGCACTTCACACCCTCCTTCGAACAAAGCCACGCAGGAGCGACGCTCCGAACTACCCTGCGTACGCCTAAAAATCAGTCACCGATCTTCGGTCGACCCGAACGGGGCGCATCATAGAGTCCATCGCAGCGGTATTCCACAAACCTTCCACGCCATTTCGACACGGTTTGAGGAGTAACGTCGAGATACTCAGCAATTACCTTGTTACCCACGCCCTCCACAGACATCAGAACTATCTTGGCGCGTACCACCAAGGCATGGGGAGCCTTGAGACTATGCGCCCACGCGTTCAGACAGGAACGCTCATCATCATTTATCTCAATGTTTTTACTCATTTTTCTAAGATAAAATCTTGTTAATAATCAATTCACATAATACGCCTCCGGCCGCCATAATAAGCGAATAGTTCCCCATTCACGAGACTCAAAATATCCCCCAAAAAAATAGAATAAAAATTAAAATTTATTTTCGACAAAACCCACTGTAAATAGTTCAAGTTTTTATTTTATGAAAAATTAAACGAACTTTTTACTACGCAAAATACCCGCCAGAGTGGCACGCACATTGCTCTTTGATGCAGCCATCAAGCCCCAGACAATCAGGAGCAGAGAAACGTGCTGTACAAAAAAGCGAAAAAACCGACCAGAACAAATTACCTGGCAGCCAGCATATCCCTGATCTTAATAGGACAAGCCTTGCCCCTGGCCTCGTACGCCGCTACGACGACACAGCCATCAAACACACAAACGACCGACACAAGCGGAAACACGGGAACTGCAGTCAAGATAAAAAACGTCAAAAAAGAGTATGCGAAGCTGATGGAGGCAGAGAAAAACATCCCCTCCGTCGTCAGCTCTATCTCCAGTGCTTCGATAAAGCACGCATCGAATTCCCAGTCCATCTACAGCATTCTTAACAGCACCCCGTCGGTCAACGTCTATAAGCAGAACATCGGCAACAGCGTCCCGGTAATGACCGTTCGCGGCGTACGCATGAGTCAGCTAGCGATCGAGCTTGACGGCATTCCCATGCAGGATCTGCTCTACGGGGGCACCGGCCCTACCGGCCATTTCACCCAGGGTGCGAATGTCGGCCTCAAACAGCTTTCGACCATCAAGGTATATCCCGGCGTGGCCCCGCCCAACCGCCAGGGTTTCGCCACCGTCGGCGGCACGATCTCCTATACCACCCGCAACCCCAGCCGCAAGCGTAGCTTCGAACTGGGCACCAAGGTCGGCAGCTTCGGGACCAACGACTATAGCTTCGACTACAACACCGGAGCCCTGGGGGGCGTAGACGGGCTCCGCACTCTGTTCTCGTACAACCACGAATACACGGATGGTTTCATCAAAGACACGCCCATGCACTACGACAACTTCATGTTGTCGGCCATCAAGCCCTACGATTACGGCCTGTCGCAACTGTCCGCGACGCTTCTATACGGCAAGTCGAGCGGCAATTCGCTCTCCTCGCCGATCCCTGTAGCCAAACAGGACGAAAACGGCTTTTACTGGAACTGGCCGAAATCGGTCACCTACAACTACACCAAGACGCATTACGTCACCACCATCCTCGGCGACAGGACGTATATCAATCCACACTTGGTACTTGGCGCAAAGCTGTTCGACATCTATCGCTGGGAAAAGGCGTACTCCTGGATAAACCCCGACTACGTCAACGCCAGCTACCCCTATCAGGTCAACTTCCAGGCATCGCCTTATTTCTCATATGGGAAGATGGGACCGGGAACTGGTTACTACAATCCGGCGCACTTCACCTATGACCCGGTGCAGGAATTCGGCTCGTACGTTGCGGGCGAAAGCGCTTATTACACCAAGAATCAGGACAACACCTTCGGCATACGCCCGAGTGGCTTGCTGATCCTGCCCCACAACGACGTGCGATTCGGCGGCATGGCCGTCCAAGCGCACGACTGGCACAGCTCGTACGTATGGGGCAGCTTGCCGATGCCCGCAACCAATGGGTACAACTCAGGCATATACGGCCGCAACGACACGCGCAGCATACTCAGCGCCTATGTGCAGGACAAAATCCACCTGCTGTCCAACCGTCTGCGCATCGAACCCGGCATCACGTATTCAGGCGTCTCGACGATAATCAACCGTCCGTTCAAGAACTACAACGATGCCGATCAGAACGTTCCGCACAGGCTTTCCACCTGGTTCACGAGCACCCAGCCCTATCTCGGCATCAGCTACGAACTCACCAAGAACACGGTGGCCTATGCCAGCGCGGCCAAAGGCACCCGTTACTCGCCCGTGGTCGACGTCAACGCCAACAGCACAGCGCCGTCTCCCGAGTATGTGCATATGTACGAACTCGGCATACGCCGCGACACGCCGCGCAGCTATGTCAATTTCGACACCTGGATGCAGAACATGTATGACATGTTCTCGCTCTACATCAACTACTCGACCGGTTATTCCGCGTACGAAAACGTCGGCAAGATCCGCATGAAGGGCGCGGAACTCTCCGGCGGCTACAAGCTGACGCCGCAGTGGGAAGTCTACGGCAACAGCTCGTTCACCCTCGCCCACTACGTCAATGGCTATTTCGCCAACGTCACACCGTCCGAAGGTCAGTTCGGCTACGCCTTCCCGGGGCAGCCCCTTGCCGACATACCACGCTGGACGGGCAACCTGGGGACGATTTTCACGCCGGACGAGCACACCAGGATCAAGCTGGACACCCACTATACGGGCAGGATGCACTACACCTACGACCTGCCTCCGACCGAACCGAATCCGATGCTGCAGGACGCGACAACCACCTCATCGAAGAAATTCGGCAACTACTGGATTGTGAACCTGTCAGCCTCGCACACCATTCCCTATCACGCTTACGGCATCAAGCAGATCAAGCTGAGCCTGAACATCGACAACCTCTTCGACAAGAAGTACTACACGCACTACTACCAGATCTATAAGGAATGGGATTCCCAGGCGGTCGGGCAGCCTTATGACGCCGGCTACCCAGGAGAACCGCGCTACATCAGTCTCGGTGTTTCGGCGAAATTCGGCTGAGCACAAACAGTCTCCCCCCTTCATCCCGAACAGTCGGGCGGAGCCATGCCCCGCCCCGATCGCAGTGCAAGCGTAACGGAGAGTCTCATGAGCCTTGTCATACACCTGATCACCATCGGCGGCGGGCTGCCGCTGATAATGGCCGTCCTGTTGTTGATGGTCATCGCTATCATCATCGACCGCACGTGGTTTTTTCACCGCATCATCGGCGCCGGCCGCGCCATAGAACACGATCTCCGCGAGACGGATTGCCGAAATGGCGAGGCGCTGAAAAACGTTGCGAACCGCTACGAAAACACCCTTCAGGCCCGCCTCGTTCTCGCCACGCTGAATCTGCGGAACGAACCCGTATCCATGCTGTCGCAACATCTTGAAGAAGAAATCATGTGGGCAATGCCGCGACTCGACCGTTTCATATGGCTGCTCGACACGGCCGTCACCCTGGCACCGCTCTTCGGACTGTTCGGCACGATTATCGGCATGATCGACACATTCAACGTTCTCGGCAACAGCAGTCAGGCCATCAAGGCGACCGGAGGCATCGCCGACGCGCTCGTGTCCACCGGCATGGGCCTGTTCATCGCCATCATCTCGATCATCGCGCTCAACTACTTCAACAAAAAGCTGCGCCTGACCGTGCACCAGCTCGAGCTGATCCGCCTCACCATCGTCAATCGCATCCAGAGCGAGGGACGGGCGAATACCGGTCGGCAGTCGCACAAGCCCGCAACCGCCGAAGAAATCTCTGGCTCCCCGGTGCCAGTGGATGAGGCCTACGTCGCCGAGGGGGCCTATTCATGAGCGACGTGCGCCATCGCTACCTCGAAAGACAGGAGCCGCGGATGAACATCATTCCGATGATCGACATCATGATGTTCCTGCTCGTCTTCTTCGTTCTGATCGTGCTGCACATGATCCCCGACACCGGCGTTCCGATGCACCTGCCAGGCGCCAGCACCGCCCAGCATCTGCCACACAAGAGTCTGGTGATCGGGATATCCCAGAGCGGGCTCATCAAATTCGAGGACAAGACGATGAGCGCAGCCGAGCTGAAAACCGCGCTTGAGCAGGTCAAGAAAACGCACCGCCTCTCGGTCATCCTGGCCGGCAACAAACACGCGTCTCTGCAGGACCTGATGCAGGTCATGAATACGGTCAGGGAAGCAGGCATCAGCAACGTCGGCATCGCAACCAAACGCTAGGTGCCCACGAATGCAGACCTCGACTTTCGAAACCCCATGGAAACCGAGAGAGCTGGGCGTGGCGCGCGCGCTCGCCGCATCCATCACGTTCGAACTCCTGCTCGTCGCACTTCTGGCCGCGTTTCTTTTCCTCTCCCGGCAACATCTCAAGGACACGCTCCCGCCGGCACAGCCGCAACAGGTCAGCATCGTGCACATGGTCACGCTGCCTCCGCCACCGAAACCGATCGTGCACCAACCGCCACCGTTGCCGCCGAGCAAACACCCCATCGTTCACGAAAAACCGGCTCCGAGACCCAAACCAATCCATCACGTTCCGCCCAGGCACGTCGTACATCACGTGCGGCCCAAACCCGTCGTGCACCACGTCAAACCCAAGCCGCTTCCCAAACCGAAGCCCAAGCCGATACCGAAACCGGTTCACCACGTGCCCGTGCACAAGACCCCGCCTCACCCGGCCAAGCAGCACGTGCTGACCCCGAAGGCGGCGCCCAAGAAAGCGCCGGTCGCGGGCAACAATCCCTCCGCCATACCCGGCTATGCGACGGAGCTGCATTCGCTGATCCAGAACAACCTGCAGATCGGCGCCATGATCCGCCAGCTCGGACTGGCCGGCACGGCACAGGTACGGTTCGAACTCAAACCGAACGGAGGACACGCGGTCTGGGAAAAAATTGCCGGCTCACCCGGCAATCCCCTGATCGACAAAACGGCTCTGGATACGGTCAGAAACATCAGCTTTCCTCCGTTCCATCGGGGGATGCCCAAGCACCCGATGCAGTTCGTCGTTCTCGTCCGGATCAGTCCCGGAGGCTGAGTCGCGCAAAAGCGCCATGCACGCTAAAACGCAATCCTTGCCGGGGGAAAACCCATTTCGGCAACAACCGAACTACGCAAGACGATCACGATATTTGGAGACATACATTCATGAGAGTTAAACGGATTCTGCTCTCGGCCACCTCCGGCCTCCTGCTGCTCTTCTGCGCAATCAGTCATGCGCTGGCCGCGCAGACTCCACAACACGGCGGCACCATCGTGACCGTGCCCGGCGTAGGACTCGGCCCCCCGGCGGCGATCAACGGCTTCAACTACCTGCTGACCAGCTCCGAGTACGACTTCCAAGCCGAAAACATCATGTACCAGCCCTTGCTGTGGATCGACGGGCACCAGCAGGTCGACTGGAAGCAATCCATTGCGTCGGGCATAAAGATCGGCCCCGATCACCGGACATACACCATCACGCTCTCGAAAAAATGGCACTGGTCGGATGGAAAACCCGTCACGGCGCAGGACGTCGCCTACACGTACCGCATGATTGTCAAACTGGGGAGCAAGTTTCCCAACTACGGCACCGGCGGCATTCCCACCGATGTTGCGACCGTCAAGGTGCTGGGTCCATATCGCCTCGAAATCGTCACCAAGCAGCCGGTCAACGCGGACTGGTTCGAACTCAACGGCATTTCCCTGCTGACGCCGCTGCCAGCGCACGCCTGGTCCGCCTATAGCGTCAAGCAGCTCTACGACAAGCTCACCAACGTCGGATTCTTTAAAGTCGTGGACGGCCCCTTCAAGCTGCAGACGTTCGAAACCGGCCGCTACGCCAGCTTCGTTCCCAATCCCCGCTATTCCGGCAACACCAAACCTTATATCGACAAACTGGTCATACGGTTTCTGAGCACCCCACAGGCGGTCTTCTCGGCTCTGCGCACCGGTGAAATACAGATAGGCAACCTTCCTTACCAGCTCTATCCTGCTCGGCGCCAACTGGCCAGCCTGCACACCACCATCACCGCCCCATCCTGGGGCTTCGGCTATGTCGGTTTCAACTTCTCCAACCCGTCGATCGCCTATCTGCGCGACGCGCGGGTTCGCCAGGCGATCATGCATGCGCTCGACCAGAAGCTCATGATCAAAGTCCTGTACTACGGACACGGCGCCCCTGACTTCGGGCCGGTACCTCCGGTGCCCGCCACCTTTCTCTCCCCCGCGGCCAAGCAACTACGGCAACAAGGGGCCTATGACCCGGCGCTATCGAAAAAGCTGCTGAAAGAAGCTGGCTGGAAACCGGGACCGGATGGCTACCTCGTCAAGAACGGCCACAGGCTATCCTTCACCACCTACGTACCGCCCGGCTCCACTCGCGAACCCACACTGATCAAGGCCATGCTGGCCAAGGTCGGCATCGACATGCACATCAGCGAAAAGCCCTTCAACCAGATCATTGCCCAGACCAGCGACCCCGCCAACCACACATGGCAGTCCATCTACCTCGCCTGGACGCTCTCCTCCTACCCCAGCGGGGAAACCATCTGGAATTGCGGCGGCGCCTTCAACGCCTACCATTACTGCAACAAGAAGATGGACCGCCTGATCACGGCCAGCACCAGCCACTCAGGGCTTGATCCACTCTATAGATATCAGGACTACTTCACGCAGCAACAACCGGTCGTCGTACTACCGGCCTACGACCACATCATAAAATCCTCGCCACTGATACATGGCGTGCGCAAGGCGTTTCCGCCCAGCGGACTCATGGCCCCGCAGTATCTGTGGATAGCGAAAAACAGCCACTGACATCTGCTGCGTAGCTCCTCACGAATATGCAACCGCCGCCCGCCGTCAACGCGGGCGGCGGTTGGTGCCCAGAAGCTCAGTATCCCCCTTTCTTGCCGACACCCACGTACGTGAACTCCCAGCTCACGTCGAAGGGCTTCCACCATGGCGCGACGCCGGTTTCCTTGTCGGTGTGCCGGTAGAAACCCTGATAGGGCGGCGGCGTGATGTGGTAGGTCAGGCGATACTTGCCCGGTCCGTCCAGCTTGACGTTGGCTCCGTAGTGCGGGCCGTCGTCGGCCACCATGGGCATGAAGTCACCGAAACTCTGCCAATCGCTGCCCAGCTTCTGGATGCGGTAGACCACACCCAGGTAGGGTATCCAGTCACCCGGCCCGAAACCGTTCGCATTCTTGGGCAACGCATGGATGTCGGCCTCCAGATGGACATCGCTTCCACCCTGCATGCCCGCCAGCATCGGCTTCATCTTCACCGGCTGCAGGTACACGGCGCCGATCTCCATGCCGTTGGTCTGCACCGCCTTGCCGATCGGCATCTCGGCCGCCTGCGCGGTTCCGCCCATCGCGACCGCCAGAACCGCGATCGCCGCCGAAGACTTCATCCCCTTCATTTCACAACTCCTTGGCATTGCTCTTCCTTAAAAAGTAATGAGAACCATTAACAACTAGAAGCCTAAAAAAATTGCCCTCACCCTGACAGCGCAGGCCACCGCCAATATCCCCAGCGTGCCCGGAACCAATGCCGCACCGAAGCTCCATCCCCGCGCGCCCAGGCGCCGCAGAATCCGCCCCGCCAGCCACACGCTCCACGCCACCGCCGCCAGCAGCAACAAGGTCTTGGCCACGCCGGCCGAAGCGCCGGGCAACAAGCCGAACAGATCGCCGCCCAGGCCGAGCAGCAGTGACACCATGGACACCGGGGCGAACTGATAACCCAGGCGAACGAACCGCACGCGACGGGACTCCGCACCGCCCGCCAGCGCCGCAGCCGCGGCGTTCGCCAACCCAAGCATGGCCGCGAACAGCGCCATCACCCCCAGCATCCAGCCCGAAATCAGAAAAAAATCCAGCCAGTTGAACACTTCGCGCGCCGCCGGATGCACGGACATGAGCCAGCCGGGCCCGGGCGTACCGATCCAGTACATGCCGTGATCGATGGCCCAGACTCCGAGGGCCTGCCGCAGAGCCTGATACTCCGGCAACACCAGCCAGAGAAAGCCTCCCAGCGCCACCCCCGTACCCAGGAACAGGAACCACAGCTCCGAAGCCACCGGATGATGGCGGTCGATCTGCGCGATCTCCTCGCCGGGGGGGCCGCAGGCGCAGCTCCAGACCGCCCTTGTGGCCGGGCTGCACACAGCGCATGCACATGATGCAATGCCGGCTCTCGGTCTTGCGGTTGATGTCGATCAGCGTCGGACACAACCCTTTGTCCGTGTACTGCCCGTCGCCTTCACACGCACGCTTGGGCCTCAGATCCGCCGCACCCAGCCGCGAGAACACGCCCAGGAGCAAACTGATCGGACAGGCATGCCGACACCACGCCCGCTTGTCCTGACCGCGCCCGTACACAAACCCGATCGCCAGCGCCGCCAGCAGCGTGCCCCCGAAGACCTCGAACACCGCGTCCGCATAGTCGCGTACGCCGACGGTCTGGCCGAGCACCGTCACCAGCACGAAGCTGACGATCGGCGTACCTTCCCAGCGCAGCCACGCCGGGATCGGCCGTTTGAGACCGATGCGGTTCATCCATTGCGACGCCGCCCCCATCGGGCACAGCAGCCCGCACCAGCTGCGCCCGACGAGCAGCACCGACAGAAACACCAGCGGAAACCACAGCGCCCAGATCAGCCAGTTGGCCAACCGGCCCAGTTCGGCGCCGGCCTCGCCCGGCAGCCACACCGGTCCGGCGATCAGCGTCAGAAACCCCAATGCCATCGCCGCATGGACCCACGGCAGATAGGGGCGCAGCGCCACCGCGGCCCGCTCCAGCGCGCGCGCCGGCCGCTGGGGCGGCGCTTCCGCCGCCCGCACGGGAATCGGGAACGCCTTCATGCCGACGCAGCGGTGCGGCTTTGCTCGTGTTGGCGGCCGACCAGGCGCATCGCCGCGTAGATCACGACCAGCGTCACGCCGTAGAACAGCACCTGTATGCCCATCGGGCGATCGTTGTAGCCGACCAGAATATGCAGCAGCGTACCCGCCCAACTGCCCTGACTCAGGATCGCCGAGGTATTCCACATCTGCGGCGCCAGCGCCGGCAGCAGACCGGCCTGATTGAGGAAACCGGCCGCATTCGCGGCGAGCCCCGCGGCCAGCAGCAACACCAGCCAGCCGGTGACGCTGAAGAAGTGCCGCAGCGGAATCGCCAACAGGCCGCGGTACACGATCACCCCGAGCACCACGCCGCCGACCAGCCCGAGCACTCCGCCGAACAGCAGCGACGTACCGCCCGCGCCGCTGGCCGACAGGCTGTACAGGAACAGCGCCGTCTCCGATCCCTCGCGCAACACGGCGAAGAACGTCACCAGCGCCAGCGCCAGCGCCGACAGCGGCTTCACGCCCATGCTGACGTCATGGCCCACCTTGCGCATCTCGCCGGCCAGCTGCCGGCCGTGCGAACTCACCCAGATGTTGTGCCAGGCGAGCATGAGCACCGCGGCCAGCAGCACGCAGGCATTGAGCAACTCCTGGCCGCGCCCCTGCACGGCGTCGGAAATGGCACCGGCAAATGCCGCCACCAATATCGCGCCCCCGACGCCGGCGGCGATGCCGCCCAACACCCAGCGTCCGCGGGCGGCGACGCCGCGCGTGGCCCCCATGACGATGGAGATGATCAAGGCCGCCTCCAGCACCTCGCGAAATACGATTACAGCCGAACCCAGCATGGCAGTCTCCTCACTTCGCGATCAGGTTGCCCTGGGCGGTGTCCTCATGGAACTCGCCATAGAAGTGGTACTTGCCCGCCGGCAGCGGGCCTACCCATACGACGCCCCTGCTGTTGCCCGGCACGATCTTCTCGCGGCGCAGGTCATGGCTCTCGAATTCCTCAACCGAGGAATCCCGGTTGTCGATGACCAGCTTCACCCGCTTGCCTGCCGGCACCGTCACCTCGGAGGGCTCGAATCGGTGGTTCTTGATCACCAGCGTGTACTCCGCCGCCATGACAGCTCCGGGCATGAGGAAAGATGTCATCAGCAATGAACTTGCAAGAGAGGTGAAGCGTTTTATGAGACTTCCTAAGGACACGCTGATTTATTCGCCTGAGGCGTCTGTGCTGGTCGTGAGTCTGGGATAATGAGCCGTCGTCACAGTTGAGTTGATCGCCATGCAATCGAGCTTTTCGGATCTGGAATACGCGGCCAAGAAGAAGCGCACGCGCCGGGATCGGTTTCTATCCGACCTGGAGGCGATCACGCCGTGGGCAGCGCTGATTGAGGCGCTCGAGCCGCACTACCCGAAGAGCAGCCGGCGGGGGCGTCCGCCGATTGGGCTAGAGCGCATGCTGCGGCTCTACATTGCCCAGCAGTGCTTCGGGCTGTCGGACGAAGGGGCCGAGGATGCGGTCTATGATAGCCAAGCGATCCGCCGGTTCGTGGGTATCGATCTGAGCCGCGAGGCAGCCCCGGATGCGACCACGCTGCTCAAGTTCCGCCGCCTGCTTGAGCAACACGGTCTGACGCCGCGGATCTT
>NZ_JARRQY010000073.1:0-14486 GCF_037381185.1 Acidihalobacter sp. | reverse complement strand
GCTCGGGCCATTGCCTGCGCGCCGCGCCTTGCCCTGAACCCACGCCAGCCTACTGCAGTTGCGAATGGCACAGGTGCAGAGTGCTTTGGGGGTGCGTTTCTTTCGCCGGTTTCTTTGCGTATTTCAAAGAAAAATCGCCGGGAGCGATTTTTCGCGCCCGCCCCGAAGGGGTAAGGCGCAGGGATGCGCCGAACAAATCGGCTCGGGCGCGTCACGACGATCGAGTGAATCCCCACACCTCGAATCGCGCCCGAAACAAGCCTCAGCGCCAACAATCGGAGCAGCTCTCACCGCATCGCTAATAGAAACCCCAAACGTCGAATCGCGCCCGAACCTCCTCTCCCTACAGACGCGTACCCCTAAGTACGCGAGACCGCGTTGGGTCCGGTCGTGGCGTCGCCGCCGTTGTCCTGAGTATCGAAACGTTGTCTCAGCTCGCTCTCCAGCCAGCTCAAGGGTTTGACGCCGCCGCCGACGCTGTGGCCCTCGACGAAATCGATGCCTTCTTGCTCGGCCGCTCGCAGCAGTTGCGGCGATTCCACGCAACTGGCGATGGTCTGCAGGCCGAGGCCATGGCAGATGTTGTTGATGTTGATCACGTTGGTGCGCGCTTGCTTGTTGATGAGCATCGCCGTGATCAGGTTGCCGTCGATCTTGACCTGGTCGAAGGATAGTCCGTTGAGGTGGGCGAAGGCGGGTTGCGAGGCGTCGTAGTGGTCGATAGAGAAGCGGCAACCCTGCGCGCGCAGGGTCTGATTGACCCGTCTGGCCTGGGTCAGGCTGGCGGCGGTAGCCAGCTCCTGGATGTCGAAATAGATACGTTGCGCGGGAACGTTGTACTCCTCCAGCAGTTCTGCGATGCGCTCTCCCAGTCCGGCGTCCGCCAGTGACTGTGCGGAGAGGTTGATGTAGACGGATAGCGGATAGCGCCGCAGATAGTCCGCCAGGTGTTGGCAGACCTGGCGGACCACCCACAGGTCGAGTTCCGGCATCAGGCCGAAGCGTTCGGCCGCGGGCATGAAACGTTCCGGAAGCACCAGCAGGCCGTCGGGCTGGCTGAGTCTGAGTAGCAGCTCGATACGCATGGGGGTGTCGTGCGTCGCGCTAGCAGCGGATTCGATGTTCTGATAATGCAGCCGGAAGGATTCGTTCTCTATCGCGCTATGCAGCAGGCGTACCCACTCCATTTCCTGGCGCCGCTGCATGACCGTGTCCTCGGCTCCGGCGTGTACGATGTAGCGGTTGCGGCCCTGCTCCTTGGCCAGGTAGCAGGCGGCATCGGCCGCGCTCATCGCTTCCTGCAGGTCTGAGGTGTCGGCATTGAGGATCACCATGCCGATGCTGGCGCCGATGCGAAAGGTGCGGTCTTCCCAGGTGAAGCGGTGTGCTGAAATCGATTTGATCAGCTTGCCGGCGATGTCCTCGGCCACGGCGCGCGCGCAGTGCGAGAGCAGAATGCCGAACTCGTCGCCGCCGAGCCGGGCGACGATGTCGGAACGGCGTACGCCATGCGTAAGCAGGTTGCTGACCTGACCCAGCAGGGCGTCGCCGGCGCGGTGACCACTGGTGTCGTTGACGAGCTTGAACTGGTCGAGATCGATGTAGCACAGCATGTGCACGGAGCCGTCCGTCTGGGTCTCGCGGATCAGTTCGCTGACCTGGCGTTCGAATTCGCGCCGGTTGATCAACCCGGTCAGCGCATCGTGCGTGGCTTGGTAGCTGAGTTTGCGCGACAGCGTGCGCAGTTGGGTCACGTCGTGCAGAACGAGTACGAATGCCGCCCGATGTTCCCCTTCATCGCCTGCGATGCGTGCACAGTTGGCCTGGGTGATCAGCTCGCCGTGCTGCTCGGACTCGATCCGGGCCATGAAGCGTACTTCCTCGCCGGCCTCGGCGCGCGCGATGATGTCATCCAGGTCGACCGGCTCATCGCCGTCCTCCTGCATGAGAGAAAGCGTGCCGATGATCGATCGACCTATGAGTTCGGCCGCGGCGGTATTGTCGAGGATGCGTTGGGCGGCGCTGTTGAGGAACTCTATGCGTCCTTCCGAGGTAAACCGGAGCACGGCGTCGGGTATCGCCTCCAGGGTGCTTCTGACCTGCACTTTGCTGTGCTTGAGGGCGGTTTGCGCGCGTACTCGTGAGGTGATGTCCTGCACGATCAGGTAGTCCAGGCGGCGCCCGCGCAGTGTGATCCGGGCACGATAGACCTCCACCGCATGGCGCAGGCCGTCGGCCGAATGCTGGATCAGCCTCAATGGCTGCTCGCTGTCGATCGATTCGTCGATGATGTCCTCGGTCAGTTCCTGCAGGCGCATCCCGCGCAGCGTCTGCGGTGTGTACCCGTAGAACGATACGGCAGCCGGGTTGGCCTCCAGGATCTGCCCGCTGTTGGCGTCGACCAGGAGCATGACCGCTCGCGTGCGACGGAACATTTCGCGGTAGCGTGCCTCGAATTCGGACAGCGCTTCGCGCGAGCGCAGCCAGGGCGTGACGTCCACTGCCAGGGTCAGCAGCTGCATGTCGCCGTGCAGTTTGAACGTGGTTCGCGCGATGACGGCTTGGCGCCGTTCCTGGGCCGCGGTAAGGAATTCGATTGGTTCCTGCGACTGCGGAACGGGTGTTTCGCTCTCGGTGTGGGGCGCCGGGCACAACGGAAAGTCCCGGTGCCCGGAGAGGTTGGCGACTTCGAAGCCGGTGAGTCTGGTGAACGCCGGATTGACTTCGACGACGTGGCCGTCCCGGGCGCGGCTCAGACACATGGCGATAGTGCTTTGCCGAAACGTTTCCAGCAGATCGACTGAGTACGATCCGGACTGTAGGACAAGTTCGTCCAACGTTCGCTGCAGCAGTTCCAGACGTTGGCGCGTTTCGTCTTCCGGCGGTGTTTCCTGGGCGAGGCGTATGGGCGCCGTACGGCCGAACAAACCTGCGTTGCCGAGAGTGAGCACGGCGACGATCAGCAGGTTGAGCAGCGACAGGCCCAGCAGAAGGGAGCCGAGCGTGGCGCTTCCGCCCCGGCCGAATACGCCGTTCCAGGCCAGGTACATGGCCAATAGCTCCGCACCGGAAAGCACGGCGATGCCGGCGAGCAGCCAAAGCCGTCGGGGAAGCCGGGATGTGGGCCGGTCGGATAAGGGCATGTCCTCAGCCTCGATCGGACGGCGGGTCTTGCGGCTCGGCACTGATCAAACCCCGATTGAACAGCGTTTCTTCCAAGGTGTCCACGGGTTGAGGACCGCCGTCCACGGCATAGCCCTGCACGTAGTCGACGCCGATCGAGCGCATTTCCTCGATCAGTTCCTGGGAATCGGTCCATTCGGCAACCGTTTCCAGGCCCAGGGTGTGCCCGATGTGGTTGATCGCCTCGACCATGGCATAGCTCACCGGATCCTGCAGGGCATCGCGTACGAAACCGCCATCGATCTTGAGTTTCTGCACGCGCAGGTTCTTGAGGTAGGCGAAGGAGGACAGGCCGCTGCCGAAGTCGTCGAGTGCGAAGGGGCAGCCGAGCGCGGAAAGCGCGTCGATGAAACGGTGTGCCTGACTGAGGTTGCCGATGGCAGCGGTCTCTGTGATCTCGAAGCCGATCTGGTGTGCGTTGATGCCGCTTTCGCGCAGCGCCCGGGTGGCGAAACCGACCATTTCGGAGTGCGCCAGCGAATGGCCGGAGAGGTTGACGTAGACCAGGATCGGCGCCTCCGGTCCGAGGCGTTTGAGCAGGGTACAGGTCTGCTCGATCACCCAGCGGTCGATGGCCGGCATCATGCCGAAACGTTCCGCCGCCGGGATGAAGCTGTCGGGCCGGATCGGGTCGCCGCCGTCGGGATCGTTCATGCGCAGCAGGAACTCGAACTGCTGCGGGCGCCGGGGTTGGGCCGCCAGAGGCTGTATGCGCTGGTAATGGAGCTGGAAGCCGTCGGTGCTCATGGCGCCGTGAAGATGGCGCAGCCATTCCATTTCGCGCTGGCGCTGGATGACGGTGTCTTCCTGGTTCACGTGGATGACGTAACGGTTGCGTCCGCGCTCCTTGGCCAGATAGCAGGCGCTGTCGGCGGTGCTCATGGCCTCTTCCAGCGAATGCGTGCCGTCGTTGATGAGAACCATGCCGATGCTGGCGCCGATGTGAAACTGCTTGCTTTCCCACATGAAGGGCATCTGCCCGATGTCGTGGATCAGCTTGGCGGCGATGTTTTCGGCCATGGTGACGTCGCAGTGCGTCAGCAGCAGGCCGAATTCGTCGCCGCCGAGGCGCGCCACGATGTCCGAACGGCGCACCCCGTGCACGAGCAACTCGCCGACCTGGGCCAACAGGGCGTCGCCCGCGCGATGGCCGCTGGTGTCGTTGACTATCTTGAATTGGTCGAGGTCGATGTAGCAGAGGGCGTGGGAGTCGTCCTTGTGGTGCGCCTGGGTGATGTGTGCGGCGAGTTGACGCTCGAACTCACGGCGGTTGATCAGGCCGGTCAGAGGGTCGTGTGAGGCTTGGAAGCCGAGTTTGCGCGATAGCTGACGCAGCGAGGTGATGTCGTGGAGAACGACGACGAATCCGGCCTCGTGGTCGACGCGTGCGGTGGTGACCTGAGTGATTACCTCGCGGTTGGCCGTGTGGATTCGGGCGATGAGCTTGTTCGGCTGGACCTCGTCCTGCCTTGGTACCGCCAGAGTGAGTTCCTTGTCGGAGTCTTCGTCGCTGAGCCGCAGCGTGTCGGCCAGCGGCTGGCCGCGGGCATTGTCCAGGCCGCGGCCGGTGAGTTCTTCGGCATGTCGGTTCATGAACTCCACGTGTCCGGCGCTGTTGCAGCGGATGACGGCATCGCCGATGGCGTCCAGCGTCGCCTTGGCAAGCGCCTGTTCGCGCTGCAGCGCGCCCTGCGCCTGATGCCGCAGGCTGACGTCGTGCACGGTCGAGTACAGCAGCTTGTGCCCGTCCAGCACGATCGGGCCGGCATAGACCTCGACATCGCGCGTTTCGCCGGAGGCGAGTCGGTGCTGTGTTTCGAACAGCACGCCTTCGGATTTGGTTGCCTCCTGCAGGCGAGCCCGAATGGTCGACGCGGGCGCCATGTTGAGTTCGCCGATGTACAGGCCGCGCAACGTCTCGGCGGGGTGACCGTAGAAGCGCGCTGCAGCCTTGTTGGCGTTGACGATGCGCCCGTCATTGGGGTCGACGATGAGTTTGACGCCCAGGTTGTCGTCGAACATCTGCCGGTAGCGCGCCTCGCTTTCGCTCAGAGCGTTGAAGGTCTTGTACAGCGTCTTGGCGTCGGTGACCGCGGTCAGGCGGTAGCGGGTATTGCCCAGGCGCAGGATGTGCACGGCGATGAGTGCATCCCGGACGCTGCCGTCCACGTGTGTGAGGCGGGTGGGGACCGGCGTCAGCGGCGTGTCGGAATGGGTGTCGGGCAGCAGTTTGAGATCCTTCTCGGAACCGTTGACGACCTCATGACGTTCAAGCCCGAGCAACTGCAGCAATGCGTTGTTGACGGCAGTGACCTGGAGCGTGTCCATGCGCGACAACAGCAGGCCGACGGGGCTGGCGTTGAAGATTCGCTCGTAGGTGCCGGTTTCTTTGCCGAGCGGTGTTGGTTCAGTAAGGGCGTCGGCAACAGGAGCGGGGGGGCAATGCCGAGCATGCGTTGCGGGGCGATGGCGAAGATTGCCAGCGTCGCCGCGATGGCGGCCAGCGGAATGAGATATGCGGCGATGTCCTGCGGTAGTTGTCGCGCGACGGGCCATGCCTGCAGGATGGCCTGAAGCAGAAAGGCCGTAAGCAGTGCGAGGACTAGCGTAATGAGTAGTCGGCTTCGCATGTTTTATCTGCCGGTCCGGTTTCACCATTGCCACGTTGGCGTACGATTTATTTCGAATCTGTTCATGGCGTAGATGAACAATACCGAACTGACATGTCGATTGCAGTACCGGGAACTGATTTGATTTCGCAAGCATCGATGCGCCGCTTGCGCGCGCAGGGCGTATTGTCAGGGCGCGGAGGCGGATCTTGGTGGGTGAGGTATTGTGCATCGGCGGTCCTACCAGGGAATGGTCGAACCGTCGATATCGATGAAGCGGCCGCTGTCGGATGCCGTGGCGCCTGCGATCAGTGCGCGCAGACGCCGTGCGCTTTCGTCTGCGGCGATTTCTCCGTGCGGCCCTCCCATGTCGGTACGCACCCACCCCGGATGCAGGATGAGTACCTTGAATCGGCGTGGAGCGAGATCCAGCGCCAGGCTCTTGAGTGCCGCATTCAGGGCCGCCTTGGAGGAACGGTAGACATAGTTCCCGCCCGAACCGTTGTCGTCCATGCTGCCCATTTTGCTGGTCAGCGTGGCAATGGTGCGGCCTCGGCCCGCTTCGAGGTGATCGAGAAATGCTTGCGCCATCAACAGTGGAGCAATGCTGTTGATCCGGAAGGCGGTCAGCCAGGGATCGCACTGCAGGCGGCCGAAGCCCGTCGCCGCCGGGCCGTAGGTACCGGCGTTGTTGAGCAGCAGATCGATCGGTTGACCACGCAGCTCCTGCGCCAGCGCGGTGATGCCGGCGGGGTCGGTGACGTCCAGCCGGTGCACGCTGAAGTCGGGGCCGTTCAGCGTGTTGAGTTGCGTTGCCGCTTTCGGATTGCGGCAGCAGGCATGGACGCGCCAGCCCGCTTCGACGTACTGGCGGGCGAATTCGAGGCCGATGCCGCGGTTGGTACCGGTGATTAGGACGCTTTGCTGCACGCTGGGCTCCTCATGTCGTCGTCATATCGAGTTTAGTCATCCAGCACTCGATCAGGTTCGCCGCTAATACCGTTATGTGGCATTCCGAGGCGGAGCCTATTCGCCGTGTCGCCGGGGTGTGTCGTTGAAGTTCTCGAAGGGGCCCATGCGTTCCATCTGCCGAATGCGCTTCACGCTGGCGGGCGCCGAGTTTTCGGTGATCCGGCCGAATAGCGCCTCGACGAGGATGAACAGTGCGGCGCTCGAGTCCCAGGGAGAGGGTACCGAGGTGCGCGCCGCAACGACATGCCTGGCTACTCGCGAAATGGGGGAAAGCCATTGGTCGGTGAACAGGAGCACGCTGATCCGGTGCTTCGCCGCAGTTTCAGCGAACTGCAGCAGGCTGCGTTGATAACGCCGGATGTCGAACAGGACGAGGACGTCCGAGCGCGTCATGTCCAGTATGCGATCGCGCCACGCGCTTTCCTGGCCGCTCAGATGCGCGACGTGCGGGCGGATTATCCGCAGATGGGCCGCCGCATAGCGGGCTATGGGGTCGGTGAATCGGCCGCCGACCAGATAGACCGAACGTTTTCGGTCGCCCAGGAGCGCGGCCATCGCGTTGAGCTGCGCTTCGCCGACATGGGCAAAGGTTTCGGCGATGTTCTCCCTCACCGCGTCCACGAACGCCGAGGTGGTGTTGTCGTTCAGTCGCTGGGCAAGCCGTTCGGAGCGTGCCAGCGGGGACTGCAGCTGGGCGCTCAGTTCCTGCTTCAGGGCCGCCTGGAATTCCCCATAGCCCTGAAAACCGATACGGGCTGCGAAGCGCAGGACCGTCGGTGGGCTCACGCCGGCGTCGCTCGAGAATTGCGCCACCGTCTTGAGCCCTGCAAGCGGATAGTTCGCGAGCAGGGTCTGCGCGACCTTGCGCTCGCCAGCGGGCATCGCGCCAAGTTTCGCCGTAACGCGCTGCGCAATGCTCTCATCCATGTTCGTTCCTCGCCGAAGCCTGCCCACAAGCCTATCCGGCTTGCGGGGGCGTCGCCAACGATTTGACATCTGTTGAAAGCTGTATATATCAAATATTACGAAACTTCGCAGGAAGCTGAGAAATGTAACGTACGATACGGCTCGCGGAGCACGGATGCCGGTTGGCCGACAAACCCGCCCCCAGAGAGGGAGAGTGAAATGGCAAGTGAAAACAAACGGCACGAAGGTGGGGTTTCATACCACGTTCCCGGACAGGACTATTTCGACAAGCGTGGTCTGAAGCGGCACGCAGGTGTCTTCTCGCTTTGGGCGCTCGGCGTCGGCGCGGTCATCTCCGGCGACTTTTCCGGCTGGAATCTGGGATTCGCGGTCGCGGGGTGGGGCGGTATGTTCGTCGCCACAGTCATCATCACCATCATGTATCTCGGGCTGACTTATTCGATCGCCGAGATGAGTCCGGCACTGCCGCACACCGGCGGCGCCTATTCTTTCGCCCGGACGGCCTTTGGCCCCTGGGGCGGATTCATCACCGGCATTGCGGAGAACATCGAATATGTCCTCACGCCGGCGGTGGTGGTCTACTTCATCGGCACCTACATGACGCAGATCGTCGGTACGCCGGATTCCTGGCAGCCTCTCTGGTGGCTCGTGGGCTATCTGGTTTTCGTCGGTCTCAATGCCCGTGGCGTGGAGCTGTCGTTCAAGGTGACCGTGACCGTCACGCTGATCGCGATCGCGATTCTGGTGTTCTTCCTGCTGAGCGCTCTTTTCTCCGGCCACTTCGATTTTTCGCGCTGGGCCATGAACGTCGGGGTTGGGGCTGATGGTCAGGCCGTCGAACTTCCGCAGGGCGGCGGTTCGATGTTGCCGATGGGGCTCAAGGGTGTATTCGCGGCCATGCCATTCGCCGTCTGGCTGTTCCTGGCCATTGAGCAGCTTCCGCTGGCGTCCGAGGAGTCGGTCGATCCTAAACGCGATATGCCCAAGGGCATCATGTTGGGTATGTTCACGCTGATCGGGCTCGGCTTCCTGGTGCTCATCGTCAATCCCGCGATTCCCGGCGGTGCGTTCGCCTACGGCACGTCCGGCCAGCCGATACTCGACGGCTTCGCTGCGATCTACGGGTCGGGATGGGCGAAAGTTCTGGCGCTGTTTGCGGTAGCGGGGCTGGTAGCGAGTTTCCACTCGATCATTTTCGCCTTCGGTCGTCAGATCTATTCGCTCAGCCGAGCCGGCTATTTCCCACACTTCCTGTCCGTGACCCATGGCGATCACAAGACGCCGAATGTGGCGCTCTATGCCGGCGCGACGCTCGGGTTTGTGGTCATGCTCGTCATCTGGTTTGCCGAAGGTGGTCAGGCTGCGGGAACCTATATCGGCGGCACGCTGTTGAACATGGCGGTCTTCGGAGCGATGTTCTCCTACCTCCTGCAGGGACTGACCTTCCTGAAGTTGCGCCAGAGCTTCCCCCGGCTCGAGCGCCCATTTAGGAGTCCGTTCGGCGTTCTGGGCGCAGGCTTGACTGTGGTCATCGCGATTGTGACGATCATCTTCCAGCTCACCGATCCGCTCTACCAGCAGGGCATCATCGGCGTGGCGATTTGGTATGCGTTGGCGATAATCTATTTCGCCGCCTACGGGCGTACCACGCTGGTCTACTCCCCGGAAGAGGAGTTCGCCGTCAAGCATCGTGAAGGTGCTTCGAACAAATAACTGAGTGGCGCGAAACCGCCATAGGAGCGGCAGAGCAAGCGGTCGTGCCGTTTTCGGCATGGCCGTTTGCTGCGGCACATGAAGTTTGTAGACACCGGACGACTTTGAGGAAATTTCATGCCCAAGAACGGTTTCATCGACCTGGAAACCCTACGCTCGCTGGCCGACGCCGGAGAAGTGGACACCGTGCTGCTGGTAATGACCGACATGCAGGGCCGCATGCAGGGCAAGCGGCTGACCACGCATCACTTTTTCGACGAGGTCGTCGCGCACAACGCCGAGGGCTGCAACTATCTGCTGGCGGTCGACGTGGAAATGCGTACCGTCGATGGCTACGACATGTCCTCCTGGGAGCACGGCTACGGCGACTTCGTGTTCCGCCCCGATATGTCCACCCTGCGCATGGTGCCGTGGCATCCGGGCACCGCGATGGTGGTCTGCGATCTGCAGTGGGAGGACGGTGCTCCGGTGGCACCCTCGCCGCGCCAGATTCTGCGTGCCCAGCTCGAGCGCCTGGCCGAACGCGGTCTGACCGCCATGGCCGGCACCGAGCTGGAATTCATCGTATTCCAGGACACCTACGAGCAGGCCTGGGACAAGGCCTACCGAGGATTGACCCCGGCCAACCGCTACAACGTCGACTACTCCATGCTCGGCACCTCGCGCATCGAGCCCCTGTTGCGCCGCATCCGCAACTGCATGGACGGTGCGGCCATTCCGGTCGAGAACGCCAAGGGCGAGTGCAATCTCGGTCAGCATGAGATCAACTTTCACTACGACGAGGCGCTCACCACCGCCGACGGCCACACCATCTACAAGAACGGCGCCAAGGAGATCGCCTCGCAGGAGGGGTATGCGATCACCTTCATGCCCAAGTTCGACGAGCGCGAGGGCAACTCCTGCCACATCCACCTTAGCCTGCGCGCGCAGGACGGCACGCCGGTGTTCAGCGACGGCGGCCGCGGCATGTCGGATCTGTTCCGTCAGTTCCTGGCCGGCCAGATCGCCTGCCTGCGCGACTTCAGCCTGTTCTACGCGCCGAACATCAACTCCTACAAGCGTTACGCGCACGGTTCGTTCGCACCCACCGCGGTCGCCTGGGGCCACGACAACCGCACCTGTGCGCTGCGCGTGATCGGCCACGGCGCCTCGCTGCGGGTCGAGAACCGTGTGCCGGGCGGCGACGTGAACCCCTATCTCGCCCTTGCGGCGATGATCGCCGCCGGTCTGCACGGCATCGACAATGGCCTGCCGCTGGAGGACGCCTTTGCCGGCAACGCGTACATGTCCGACAAGCCCAAGGTGCCGGGCACCCTGCGCGAGGCACGCGAGCTGTTCCTGGCCAGCGATGCGGCGCGCGCGGCCTTCGGCGACGGCGTGGTCGAGCATTACGCCAACATGGCGCGTGTCGAGATCGAAGCCTTCGACGCGGTGGTGACCGACTGGGAGCGGGTGCGCAACTTCGAGCGCCTGTGAGCGTTTCCAGCGCTCCCCCGAAGTTCTATCATTTCCGCCTTTTCACGGACCGACCCGGATAACTTTATGAGCGGCATGTTACGTACGATTTCTCCCATCGACGGCGCCGTCGTCGTCGAACGCCCCTACACCGCGCAAGCCGAGCTTGACGCCATGCTCGACCGCGCGCGCGCCGCCCAGGCCGAGTGGCGGACGCGTCCGGTCGCCGAGCGTGCCGAAGTGCTCGGCCGCGCGGTCGACTCCTTCGTCGCCGAGCGCGAGCGCATTGCGCGCGAGATCACGCTGCAGATGGGGCGGCCCGTTACGCAGGCGCCGGGCGAGGTCGCCGGCTTCGAGGAGCGTGCGCGTTTCATGATCGACATCGCCGCCGATGCGCTGGCCGACGTTGCCGTGCCCAACCCCAAGCCGGGTTTTAACCGCTTCGTCCGCCGCGAGCCGCTCGGTACCGTGCTGGTGGTGGCGCCGTGGAACTACCCGTATCTGACCGCGGTGAATTCCATCGTGCCGGCGCTGATGGCCGGCAATGCGGTGCTGCTCAAACCCTCCTCGCAGACTCCGCTCACCGCCGAGCGTATGGCCGATGCCTTCGCCGCGGCGGGCCTGCCCGAGGGGCTGTTCCAGTACGCCTACCTCGATCACGACGCCACCGACGGCGTGATCCGCGATCCGCGCGTCGACTTCGTCGCCTTCACCGGCTCGGTGGAGGGCGGACGCGCGGTGCAGCGTGCCGCTGCCGAGCGCTTCATCGGCGTGGGCCTGGAGCTGGGCGGCAAGGACCCGGCCTATGTGCGCGCCGACGCCGATCTGGACTACGCCCTGGATGGCCTGGTGGACGGCGTGTACTTCAACTCCGGGCAGTCCTGCTGCGGCATCGAGCGTATCTACGTGCACCGTTCCCGCTACGACGCCTTCGTCGAGGGCTTCGTGGCCCGCGCCCGCGGCTACGTGCTCGGCGATCCGTTCGATGCGGCGACCACCCTGGGCCCGATGGTGCGCACGCGTGCGGCCGACTGGGTGCGCAAGCAGGTCGCCGATGCGGTCGCCGCCGGCGCCCGCAGCCTGATCGACGAGGCCGAGTTCCCCGCCTCCAAGGCCGGCACGCCCTACCTCGCGCCGCAGGTGCTGGTGGACGTGGACCACTCCATGAGCGTGATGATGGAGGAGAGCTTCGGTCCCGTGGTCGGCATCATGGCGGTGGACTCCGACGAGCAGGCCGTGGAACTGATGAACGACAGTCCCTACGGCCTCACCGCCTCGATCTGGACCGCCGACGAAGAGGCCGCCGAGCAGCTCGGCGGACGCCTCGCCACCGGCACCTGCTTCATGAACCGCTGCGACTATCTCGATCCCGCGCTGGCCTGGACCGGCGTCGGCGACAGCGGCCGCGGCTGCACGCTTTCGCCGGTGGGCTACGAACAGCTCACGCGGCCCAAGTCCTATCACCTCAAGACCAAGATCTGACTATGACCCTACCTGTTGGCAACTGGACCTACCCCACTCCCACGCGTTTCGGCGCGGGGCGCATCCGTGAACTTCCTGCCGCCTGCGCCGATCTCGGCATCGCGCGGCCGCTCATCGTCACCGATCCCGGTCTGGCGGCGCTGCCCATGCTGGCGACGGCGCGCGAGATTCTCGAGACGGCCGGCCTGCCGGTGAGCCTGTTCAGCGAACTCAAGCCCAACCCGGTGGGCGCCAACGTGGACGCCGCCGTCGAGAAGTATCGCACCGACGGTTGCGACGGCGTCATCGCCTTCGGCGGCGGCAGCGCGCTGGACGTCGGCAAGACGGTCGCCCTGATGGTCGGGCAGACCCGTCCGCTGTGGGATTTCGAGGACGTCGGCGACAACTTCCTGCGCGCCGATCCGGCCGGCATCGCCCCCATCGTCGCGGTGCCCACCACGGCCGGCACCGGCTCGGAGATGGGCCGCGCCGCGGTGGTCATCAACGAGGCCGAGCAGCGCAAGGTCATCGTGTTCCATCCGCTCATGCTGCCCGGACGGGTGATCATGGACCCCGAGCTGACCGTCGGTCTGCCGGCCAAGATCACCGCCTGGACCGGCATGGACGCTCTGGCGCATTGCCTGGAGGCGTGGTGCGCTCCCGGTTTCCATCCGCTGGCCGACGGCATCGCGCTGGAAGGCATGCGCCTGGTGCGCGAGAGCCTGCCGCGTGCCTATGCCGACGGCAGCGATCTCGAGGCGCGCGGCAACATGCTGGCCGCGGCCGGCATGGGCGCTACGGCGTTCCAGAAGGGGCTGGGCGCGATCCACGCGCTGAGCCATCCGGTGGGTGCGCACTACGACACGCACCACGGCCTGACCAACGCCGTGTTCATGCCCTACGTGCTGGCCTTCAACCGTTCCGCCATCGAGCCGCGCATCGCCGCCGCGGCGCGCTATCTCGACCTGCCGCAGGCCGGTTTCGACGGTTTCATGAACTGGGTGCTGGAACTGCGCGAGACCTTCGATATCCCGCACACGCTGGCCGGCCTGGGCGTGGACGACGCCAAGCTGGACCGCATCGCCCTGGAGGCCGAGCACGACCCGTCGGCCGGCGGTAATCCGATTCCGGTCAAGGCCGCCGAACTCCGGCGCATCTTCCTCGCGGCCATGGAAGGGCGTCTGGACGTATGAGCGGCGCCCCTCTGATCGGATTGACCACCTATGGCCGTGGCGAGAACAACCGCTATAGCCTGCCGGCCGAATACGTCGACGCGGTACGCCGCGCCGGCGGCATTCCGGTGCTCATGCCGCCGGGCGAGCAGGCGCCGGACGGTTGGCTCGAGTCGCTGGACGGGCTGATCCTCAGCGGCGGCGGCGACATCGATCCGGCGCGCTACGGCGGCAGCCAGCACGAAACGCTCTACAACATCGATCACGAACGCGACGACTTCGAGTTCGCGCTGGTCGAGCAGGCACTGTCGCGTCGCATGCCGTTGCTGTGCATCTGCCGCGGCATGCAGGTGCTCAACATCCATCTGGGCGGCACGCTGTACGAACACGTGCCCGACGTCTACGGCGAAGAGGTGTTGCACCGGGCACCGCCGCGCGAGCCCACGCCGCACGCGTTGCGCATCGTCGCCGGGACGCACCTGGCCGGCCTGCTCGGTCGCGAGGAGGTGGAGACCGCTTCCTGGCATCATCAGTCCGTCAATACATTGGGCCGTGGCCTGGTGCCTGCGGCCTATGCGCCGGACGGCCTGGTCGAGGCGGTAGAACTACCCGACTATCCCTGGCTGGTCGCCGTGCAGTGGCATCCGGAGCTGACCGCTGCGAACGATCCGCTGCAGCAGGGTTTGTTCGATGCGTTTGTCGGGACAGCGGGCGGCTGAGGATTTGGTCGCGGGTGGGAATCGGCGTTTGCGGTTTTGATCTTGGGTGGCTTAAGGCGGCGTATTGGTCGGCCTTGGATATCTGTTTCGGGCGCGATTTGAGGTTTGAGGATTAGCTTGATCGAGGTGACGCGCCCGAGCCGATTTCTTTGAGTGCGCAAAGAAACCGGCGAAAGAAACGCACCCCCAAAGCACTCTGCACCTGTGCCATTCGCAACTGCAGTAGGCTGGCGTGGGTTCAGGGCAAGGCGCGGCGCGCAGGCAATGGCCCGAGC
>NZ_JARRQY010000072.1:0-14510 GCF_037381185.1 Acidihalobacter sp. | reverse complement strand
GAGGCGACGCTGGCCTACAAGCGTCAGTATCCCGTGACCTACAACCACGCCGAGCAGGCCGGCGAGTTGCGCCGCGCGGCGGCGGCCGTGCCCGGCCTGAGCGAGGCGCGCGACATCGCTCCGAGCATGGGCGCCGAGGACTTCTCCTTTTTCACCGAGCGCCTGCCGGGGGCATATCTGTGGCTGGGCGGCCGGGACGAGGCGCACCACGCGCCGCTGCACAGCTGCCGTTTCGACTTCAACGACCATTCCCTGCCGCTGGGCATTGCGCTGTGGCAGCGTCTGGTGCGCGATCTGCTGCCCTTGCCCACCGCTCATTCGCAAGCATAAGGAGCCCGCCATGAATCTGCGTTCTCTGCCCTCTAGCGCCGCCCTGGCGCTGTGTCTTGCCGCCAGCCCGGCACTGTGGCCGGCCCAGGCCGCCGCAGCCGGCTGTACGGTCAAGGTCGGCATACTGCTGGCCTTGAGCGGTTCGCTGGGCGAACTGGGGCAGGACAACGCGCGTTCGGCCGAACTCGCGGCGCAGGAGGTCAACGCCGCTGGCGGTGTGCACGGCTGCAAGGTCGAGGTGGCCCTCGCCGACACTCAGACGCAGCCTTCGGTCGGAGTCACTGCGGCCAAGGGTTTGGTCGATCTCAAGGGAGTCAGGGCCATCGTCGGCGCCAATTCCAGCGGCACCACCATGGCCGTCATGCGCAGCGTCACGGTGCCCTCCGGCGTGCTGTTGGTCTCGCCTACGGCCGCTTCGACCGAGTTCACCAGCCTGTCCAAACAGGGGCTGACCAAAGGGCTGTTCCTGCGCACCATCATGTCGGTCAAGGACGAAGGTCCGGCCACTGCCTACGTGGCGGCCAAACTCGCCAAGTGGAAGCGTATCAGCATCGTCTACGTGAACAACGCCTTCGGCAGGACCTACGCCGAGACTACCGAGCGGACCTTCGAGGCCATGGGCGGCAGAGCCCGCATCGTGCCCTACAACCTGAACCAGCCGAGCTACCGCGCCGAGGTCACCTCGGCGCTGCAGGGCAATCCGCAGGCGCTGGTGCTGATTGCCTATCCGACCGGCGGGCAGAGCATCCTCAAGCAATGGATCAGCGCCGGGGGGCCGCGGCATTTCCTGCTGGCCAACTCGGTCGATACGCAGCATTTCGTCGACATCCTGGGCGCGAAATACCTGGACGGCGCCTGGGGCGTGACTCTGGGTGCGCAGACCGGCCAGCCCGGCTACAAGGCCTTCGCCGATGCGTTCGCCAAGCATTACGGCAAGCCGCCTTCGGCGCCGTACGACAGCAACGCCTACGACGCCATGGCGGTGACCCTGCTGGCCATGGCCGCCAGCCCGCCGCAGGCCGGCGGCAGAACCCTGGCCAAGGCCGCCCGCGCGGTGACGGCCGGCAACGGCGTGGCGGTCGGTCCCGGCGTGGCCGGCTACCGGGCCGCGCTGAAGGCGTTGGCCGCAGGCAGGCCGGTGCACTACGTCGGCGCGACAGGCGCGCTGCGCATCGATGCGCTGGGCGACGTCAAGGTGCCGGTGGTTGTCAGCCGGGTAACAGCCGGTCGGTTGATTGCCGCGAAAACCCTCGGCGCGCACGAAGTCGAGGCGCTGACCAGCATCGCGCCCTGACGATCCGCAGCAGCGACGGCCCGCGCTGCGGCACTTCACCCCTTTATCTGTTCCGCCGTTACATTCGGTGCATGTCGCGCACCATGCGGGTGCGCCTCCGTGATTTTCCGCCTCGCAGCCGTGCAGTGCTTCGCAGAGCGATGCGCCGTGAAGCCGATTCGGCCCCGTCAGGCCGCACCCGTGCCCCTGTCTTCGACCGTCTGGCATGTTTTCTGCCTTTACAGCCTGAGGTGCGGCACGGAGCGCGACGCTTTCGCCGCCACGGTCCGATCACACAACGCGAGAGGAAGCATCTCTATGGATAGGGCAGACAAAGGCGTCTTGGCTTCGGGTTCCGCATCGTTGCGCAAATGGGTGACGGCCGGTGCCACGGCCTGTGTGTTGGGATTCGCGGCTGGCGGGGCGCAGGCGGCGACCAAGGTGACTTTCTGCACCAACTGGTTCGCGGAGGCCGAACACGGCGGCTTCTACCAGGCCAAGGCGACGGGGCTATACGAAAAGGCCGGACTGGACGTGACCATCAAGATGGGCGGTCCGCAGGTCAACGGTATCCAGCTGCTGGCGGCCGGGCAGTGCGATTTTTACATGGGCTACCCGATGCAGACCATTATGGCGGCCTACCGCGGCCTGCCGGTGGTGAGCGTCGGCGCCAGCTTCCAGAAGGACCCGCAGGCGATCATCGCGCACCAGGGCGTGAAGACGTTGGCCGACCTCAAGGGCAAGCCAATCCTGGTCTCGCAGAGTGCGAACACCACCTGGTGGCCATGGCTGGAGAAGACCTTCGGCTTCACCAAGTCGCAGCAGCGCCCGTACACCTTCAGCGTCGCTCCGTTCCTGCATGACAAGAGCATGTCGCAGCAGGGCTACATCGGTTCCGAGCCGTTCCAGATCGAGAAGGGCGGCGAGAAACCAGTCATCTTCCTGCTCGCCGACTATGGCTGGCCGGCCTATGCCGAGACCATTGTCGCGCGCACCGACTGGGTGAAGAACAAGCCCAAGGTCGTGGCGGCCTTCGTCAAGGCCTCGATGGAGGGTTGGAAGTCGTACCTGGCAGACCCGGCGCCGGGCAACAAGCTGATCAAGAAGGCCGATGCCAAGCAGACGCCCGCGCAGCTCGCCTTCTCGCTGAAGATGATGAAGGACTACAAGCTGGTCACCGGCGGTGATGCAGGCAAGATGGGCATCGGCACCATGACGGATGCGCGCTGGAAGAAGATGTTCGACTTCATGGTGTCGAACAAGATGCTGCCGGCCAGTTTCGACTACAAGAAGGCCTACGACCTGCAGTTCATCAAAGGCTTGGACATCATGCCGGCCGGTGAGTGACATGGACATGCGTAGCGGGTCCGGTCACGTGTGCACGCCGTCCGAGGCGCGGCACGAGTATCTGCGCCAGGGCGTGAGCAAGACGGCGCGCGGTCGGCCGGTGTTCGAGGCCGCCGGCGTGGGCAAGACCTACGCCAACGGCACGGTCGCGCTCACCGACGTCGAGCTCGGCATCCGCGAAGGCGAATTCGTCAGTCTGGTCGGCCCGTCCGGCTGCGGCAAGAGCACGCTGCTGCGTATGATCGCCGGGCTCGGCCAGGGTACTGCGGGCGCGATGCGCTGGTGGGAGCAGGACTTCGGCGCCGTCGGCCAGCCCGGCCGGCGGCTGGCCTTCGTGTTCCAGGAGGCGGCGCTGATGCCCTGGGCCACGGTCGAGCGCAACGTCGAACTGCCGTTGCGCCTGGCCGGCCAGCGCAAGACGGCCGAGCAGGTCGAGGAAGTGCTGGAGATGGTCGGGCTGCAGGATTTCCGCAAGGCCTATCCGCGCGAGCTTTCCGGCGGCATGCAGATGCGCGTGTCCATCGCCCGGGCGCTGATCACCAAGCCCAATCTGTTGCTGATGGACGAGCCCTTCGGCGCGCTCGACGAGATGACCCGCGCCAAGCTCAACCAGGACCTGCTCGAGTTGTGGGAACGCCACCGCTGGACCGTGGTGTTCGTCACCCACAGCGTGTACGAATCGGTGTTCCTGTCTACGCGGGTGGTGGTCATGGCGGCACGGCCGGGCCGCGTGCTGGAGGACATCCCGATCGACGCGCCGTCGCCGCGCGGCCAGACCTTCCGCACCAGTAGCGAGTACCACGGCTGGTGCGACCGGGTCAGCGAATCGCTGGCGCGCGCGGCCTCGGCCTGAGCCGATGGTCAATATGAAGCTCCGGACGGTTGCCCGTCCGGATTTCCCTGTCACATCGTCCGCAACGAGGTGTCGCCGTCCATGTCAGCCCGCCCCCTGATCGAGAACGAACGGTTCCTGCGCATCGCCGCCCCGCTGGGCGTCGGTCTGCTGTTTCTCGCCATCTGGCAGTTGATCGTCACCGAAGCCCATATCCCGGCCTATCTGCTGCCGGGGCCGCTGGCCATTTTCGAGGCGCTGCTGGCGAACTGGCAGACGCTCGGCCTGGCCTTGCTGATGACGCTCAAGGTGACTTTTCTCGCTTTCTTCGTCGCGCTGGTGCTGGGCACTGCCGCCGCGCTGCTGTTCGCGCAGAGCAAGTGGCTGGAAATGAGCCTATTCCCCTATGCGGTGATGCTGCAGGTCACGCCCATCGTGGCCATCGCGCCGCTGGTCATCATCTGGTTCAAGGACCTGCAGGTGGCGCTGGTCGTCTGCGCGGTGATCATCGCCATCTTCCCGATCATCTCCAACACCACGCTTGGGCTGAACAGCGTCAACCACAATCTCAACAACCTGTTCGACATGTATCGCGCCTCGCGCTGGCAGAAGCTGCTCCATCTGCGTATCCCCAGCGCGCTGCCTTATTTCTTCGGCGGTCTGCGCATCAGCAGCGGCCTGGCGCTGATCGGCGCGGTGGTGGCCGAGTTCGTCGCCGGCACGGGCGGGCAGGGCGCCGGTCTGGCGTACCAGATCCTGCAGGCTGGCTACAATCTGCAGATCCCGGAGATGTTCGCCGCGCTGATGCTGCTCACCCTGGCCGGTATCGCACTGTTCGGCCTGATGGTGGCGCTGTCCAACTGGGCGCTGAAGAACTGGCACGAAAGCGCTCTCAAGCAGGAGAACTGAGCCACGCCGGACATCGCGGGCAGAACCGCGAAGCGGGCCTGCCGCTCCCAGCATTCCGCATTCTTCCGAAGTCCGGCGCGTGCACGCTTGCACCGTCATCGCCGGTTTTCACCTACAAGGATTTCCATGCACGGCTTCATCCCCCCCGAACGCTATATTCCCTACCTCACCTGGCCCGCGGTGCAGACACTCGCCGAACGCGGCGATGCCGTGCTGGTGCAGCCGATCGGCGCCATCGAGCAGCACGGCCCGCACCTGCCGCTGGCGACCGACGCGGCCATCGCCACCGGCGTGCTCGGCGCGGCTCTGTCGCGCCTCGCGCCCGATGTGCCGGTCTACGCGCTGCCGCCGCTGTACTACGGCAAGTCCAACGAGCACGTAGGCTTTCCCGGCACGGTCATGCTCAGCGCCGCCACGCTGCTCGCCACGCTGATGGAGATCGGCGAGAGCGTGTACTCCTGGGGCGTGCGCCGACTGGTGTTCTTCAACGCCCACGGCGGTCAGCCGCAGGTGATCGACATCGCCGCGCGCGACCTGCGTGCCCGACATCGTGACTTAATGACCTTTCCGTTCTTCGCCTGGAGCGCCGCGCGCGGCGATGAGGACCTGCTCTCGCCGCGCGAGCGCGCCGAGGGCATGCATGCCGGCGACGCCGAGACCAGCGTGCTGCAGGCGCTGCTCGGCGACTATGTGTTGAGCGAACGGGCCGTGGTCGAATATCCCCCCGCGCGCAGCAAGTGCCTGACGCCGGAAGGCGCCTTGCCCTACGCCTGGCTGACGGCCGATCTCACTCGTTCCGGCGTGATCGGCGATCCAACCACGGCGACGGCGGAAAAGGGGCGGCGCTGGCTCGAGCTGCTCGGCGAGAGCTGGGCCGAGGTGTTCGCTGAACTCACGCGTTTCGAACTGCCGGCATCCGACTGATCCCCGCATCACATGCACCGGCCGCGCGCAGCGCGCTTCCTCGCGGTGCGCGAGCGCGGCGTCGTTTGTTTGCAGCGTCGCATGTTTTCTTGAGTACGAAGCTGGTGCGGAAATTGCTCCAGCTCAGCGTTTCAATTGCATGACAACGGTCCAGGCGGCCTGATAACGATAACCAACGGAGGTTCACTCCATGTCCACCACCGAAGAATCCATTGTCATCGGCGTGCCGCTGGACAGCGGCATCGAAGCGCGCGGCATCGAGCGCGTGCTGCCGCACGAGCGCACGCACGTCAGCGTCATCGACAACTTCACCATGTGGCTGTCGGCCAACATGGTCATCTCCACTGTGGCGCTCGGCGCGCTGGCGATCCCGGTTTTCGGGCTGGGTTTCTGGGACAGCCTCGCGGTCATCGTGCTGTTCAACATGCTCGGCGTGTTGCCCGTCGCCTACTTCTCCACGCTGGGCCCGCGCCTCGGCCTGCGCCAGATGACCATCGCACGCTTCTCCTTCGGCTGGCACGGCGCGAAGATCATGGCGCTGTTCAACGTCGCCGCATGCATCGGCTGGTCGGCGGTGAACGTCATCGTCGGCTCGCAGATCATTACCGCGCTGAGCAAGGGCGCGGTGCCGGTATGGGCGTCGATCCTGGTGATCGCGGCGCTGACCACCGCGGTGAGCGTGTACGGCTACCGCTACGTGCACCGCTACGAGCGCTTCGCCTGGATCCCGATGGCGGTAATCTTCTTCATCGTCGCGGCGAGCACCCACGGCCAGATGGGCATCGTGCCGACGCCGGCCTGGAACATGGCGCACATCGCCTCGCTGGTCTCCTTCGGCGGCGCGATCTACGGTTTCGCCACCGGCTGGAGTTCCTACGCGGCGGACTACAGCGTCAACCAGCCCGAGCATACGCCGGCGTCGAAGATCTTCTGGCTGACCTTCTTCGGCGTGACCATTCCCTGTATCCTGTTGGAAACGGTGGGTCTGGGGCTGACCACCGTGAGCGCCTTCGGCAAGGCCGCCAACGAGGGCGGCGGCGCGCTGCTGGCCGCCGCGCTGCATCCGCTGGGCGGGCTGGGCGAGTTCCTGCTGCTCCTGCTGGCGCTGTCGGTGATCGCCAACAACATCCCCAACGACTACAGCCTCGGCCTGTCCATCCAGGTGCTCGGCAGGGCCTTTCACAAGGTCAACCGCGCGGTATGGACCTTCCTCGGCGCCGTGGTCTACATCGTCATTGCGATCTTCGCGGCAGCGCATTTCAATGCCACGCTGGAGAATTTCCTGCTGATGGTGGCGTACTGGTTGAGCCCGTGGACGATCATTCTGATCCTCGAGCACTTCATCGTACGGCGCGGGCAGTACAATCTCGACAGCTGGAACGAGGCGCGCCATCTGCCGGTGGGCTGGGCGGCTATCGTCTCCATGGCGTTAGGCCTGTTCGGCGTGTATCTCGGCGCGGCGCAGCTGCTGTTCGTCGGCCCCATCGCCGGGTTGTTCAATCCGCCTTACGGCATGGACGTCGGCTTCGAGCTGGGGTTGGTGTTCGCCGCAGTTTCGTATTTGATCCTGCGGCCGATTGAACTGCGCAAACACGCGCGCTGAGCGCGGTACGCAAGGCCTGCGGCGGACGGTTCCGGCGCAGGCCTTATCATCATCAAGGAACGATCATGATCAGAGTGATGACCGGCAACGGCGAGCGCCGTATCGGGACGATAGGCTTGGAGGCCCGTACGGCGAGCCGTGAGGAAATTCCGATCCTTGACCTTGCTCCTTTATTCGCGGACGATCCGGCCGGCAGACGCGGGCTTGCCGCACGGCTGCGCGAGGCCTGCACGCGCCGCGGTTTTTTCCACATCCGCAACCATCGTTTCCCGACGGATGCGCTGGAGGCGGCGTTCGACGCCGCACAGGACTATTTCGCGCTGCCCGAGGCGGCGAAGATGGCCAACCACGTGAGCCGCTCAAGCAACAACCGCGGTTATGCGGCGCTGCTGGAGGAGAACACCAATCCGGAATCGCACGGCGATTTGCACGAGAGTTTCGACATCGCGCTCGAGGTGCCAGCCGACGACGCGGACGTGCTGGCCGGCAAGGTGCTGTACGGTCCTAACCAGTGGCCGGCGGGAGAGGCGGCGTTCCGCGCCGCGCTCGAACGCTATCACGCCGAGATGTGCGCGTTGAGCGGCAAGCTGCTGTCGGCCTTCGCCCTGGCGCTGGAGCTGCCGGAGGACTATTTCGGGCCACTGACGAGCAAGCCGCTCGCCACGCTGCGCGTGCTGCACTATCCACCGCAGAGCGGCGACATCGACGAACGCCAGATTGGCATCGGCGCGCATACCGACTACGAATGCTTCACCATCCTCGCGCAGGACGACGTGCCCGCGCTGCAGGTGCTCGACGCCTCGGGCGAGTGGATCTCCGCCGAGCCCATCCCCGGCTGCTTCCTGGTCAATATCGGCGACCAGATGGCGCGTTGGACCAACGACCTGTTCGCCTCCACGGTGCATCGCGCGGTGAACCGCTCGGGACGCGAGCGCTATTCGATCCCGTTCTTTTTCGGCCCGAATTACGATACCGTGGTCGAGGCGCTGCCGGGCTGCGTCGGCGAAGGCCAGCCCGCGAAGTATGCCCCGATCGCTTCCGGGGAATATATCAACGGGCGTTTCGCCGAAACGTTCGCCCACTACGGCGACGCCGGGCAAGCCTGACGCGATTCACAGTTGCTGCGCGCGGCGGGTGGCGGCGGCTTCGCCGCCGTCCGCTCGCGTATCCGCGCAATTCCCTGAACGAGGATTTCATGGACAACCTACTGATTCGTAACGCCCGCGTTCCAGGACACGGGCCGCAGCCCTGCGACGTCTCGCTGGCCGGCGGGCGTATCGTGGTCATCGGCGAAGGCCTTTCGGCCACCGGCCAGACCGTGATCGACGCCGCGGGCGGCATGCTTACGCCGAGCTTCGTCGAACTGCACTGCCATCTCGACGCGACGCTTACCGCTGGCACGCCGCGCCCCAACCGCAGCGGCACGCTGTGGGAGGGCATTGCGCTGTGGTCAGAGATCAAGCCTTCGCTGGACGAGGACTCGGTGTACCGGCGCGCGCGCAAGACGCTGCTGTGGATGCTTTCGCACGGCGTCACCCACGTGCGCAGCCACGTCGACATCTGCGACCCCTCCCTGGTCGCGCTGCGCGCGCTGCTGGGCCTGCGCGAGGAACTGCGCGACACCATCGACCTGCAGTTGGTGGCCTTTCCGCAGGAGGGTCTGTACGCCTATGCCGACGGCGAAGCGCTGATGCAGGAGGCCATCCACCTCGGTGTGGACTGCCTGGGCGGCATACCTCACTACGAAATGACGCGCGAGGACGGGGTGCGCTCGGTGGAGCGCGTGATGGCGCTGGCGCAGGAACACGACCGTCTGGTGGACATCCATTGCGACGAGATCGACGACGAGCAGTCGCGCTTCGTCGAGGTCATGGCGGCGCAGACCGTGCGCCTGGGAATGATTGGGCGGGTCACCGCCAGCCACCTGACCGCCTCGCACGGCTACAACGGCGCCTACGCCAACAAACTGCTGGGCCTGATGAAGCGGGCGGGGCTGCACGTGGTCACCAACCCGCTGGACAACTCCGTGCTGCAGGGCCGTTTCGACGGCTATCCCACGCGCCGAGGCCATGCCCGCATCAAGGAGATGCTGCAAGCCGGGCTCAAGGTCGCCTGCGGTCACGACTCCGTGATGGACCCCTGGTATCCCATGGGCGACGGCGACCCGCTCAAGGCCGCCTTCGTGCTCATGCACTACGCGCAGATCATCGGCGCCGACGAGCGGCCCTGGCTGTTCCGCATGCTCACCGACATGCCGGCCGCGGCCTTCGGTCTGGAGCGGCATGCCGTCGCCGAGGGCGCGGCGGCCGACCTCATCCTGTGGGACGTGCCCACCGAGGACGAAGCCCTGCGCCGGCTGCCGCCGCGCCGCGCGGTGATCCGCAATGGCGCGGTCGTGGCCGAACGCGACGGTACCGGCATGCGAGTGCTTGGCGAGATGCTGGACGTCTCGCCGCCGGCTTGAGCGGCGACGCACGCAGGACGAGTAGGGGAGGCGTCATGACGGACACCCATCGGCGCTCGGGACTGGCCGGGACAGCGGCACTCTGTCCCCCAGCCTTTCCCGTTCCGGGAAGTGGCGGTCATGAAAAGATCTGCCGCGTGCGGCCGGCAGTCAACGATGATTTGGAGGCAATGTTCCGTTGCTTCCGTACCACCTTGCGCAAACATGTCGAGCCTGCATTCGGTTGGAATGAAGAGCGCCAGCGCGCGGGATTCGCGCTGAAATTCAACCGCGAGGAATGGGCCGTGTTGACCGTCGACGGCGTCTTCGGCGGCTTGGCGTGGATGGAATGCGGCGATGAATGGGCCTTGCGCCTTATCAGCATTCAGCCGGAGTACCAGAGCCTCGGCATCGGACAGTCATGGCTGCAATACATTCAGGCGCGTGCCCGTGAGGAGAAGCGCCGAGTGCGTCTTAAAGTATTCCAGACTAACCATGGTGCCAGGAGGCTATACGAACGTTTGGGGTTTCATGCGGCTGCCGAGCATGAGCACATGCACGAATTGGTCTTCGAGCCGGAGTGCGTCTAGGGCATCTCCGGGATGTCCAGAGCGGCCAGGTTCTGCCCAAGCATTCTTGGCATCGCGGATGTTCTAGATGGACTGTTGATGAAGTGGCTGCGTTCGGCCTATTCCGTTGAAAAACTCGTTACTGGCGGCAGGTGATGAGAGCTTTTCATCAACCTCGGGTCGGTTGAGAGTACGAAGCGATCGTAATTAGGGTGCGCAAGCGCCCCACGGGCTCAGGTAGCCGGGGTAGTTCCTGCTTCCTTGGCTTTCGGTACCAACCCGAGAGCCATTCTTCGCAAGTTTTGTGCGGTGGCGGCGCGGCAGGCCCGCGACGGCCGTCCCTTGGCGCTGATAAACAGCTACGCCGAGGACGACGCGCGCGGCGATGAACGGTTCTATCTTGATGCTCTGGCTGAAGCGATCGGGGGAGAGCGCTACTGCGTGGAGACGAATGCACGATCATCCGCGACAGACTTGTCGAGCGAGTTGCTCGCGCAGAGGCCGCGGCCCTGCAAACTGGCGGGAACAGTGGGCACTACGAGCCTGTTGTTCGAGTGCGCGGAGCAGCACGGCGCGAACCAGGTGCTGACCGGTGATGGCGGCGATCAACTATTCTTGCGCATCCATCGGCCGCTTGTGCTCGCCGAGCTGGTAAGCGAGGGGCTGCCGGGGGCATGGCCGCGTTTCGCTGCAGAGACTGCAAACCGGCTGCGCAGGTCAGTATGGGAGGTTTCGGCCGATGCGCTAAGGCGACGAAGTGCGGGGCCGGTGAGAGAACATTTGCTCGGTGGTCGCCGCTTTCCAGCCACGGCGTTTCTGGCGACGCCGACGACTGTGCCGGAGCTTGTACCCGGCGCTGAGCTGCTGCGCAGTTTGTCTACGACGCGCCTGTTCCAGTTCTTCGGGATGCGGAATGCGGAATGCGGAATGCGGAATGCGGAATGCGGAATGCGGAATGCGGAATGCGGAATGCGGAATGCGGAATGCGGAATGCGGAATGCGGAACTGAACCGCATCGCGTTGGTCGGCTGCAAGGTGGTCGAACGCAAGGTGTTCCTCTTCTGGCCGCTCATCCGAGCGTGTATCCGAGCCAAGCGGGTCCATCACTTCCGGAGCGGTCGCGACCGTGCGATTGAGCGTGGCCTCTACTCGGACATTCTACCGGCGGCGATCACTCACCGCATCGGCAAGGGCGCGGGTCGGGACATGCTTGTGCGTTTTGATTACAAGGCCCTGGCCTCGCGACTCGAAGATGGTGCATTGTGTAATCACCAAATCATCATTCGCGAGCGGCTTCGCGCGGCTATGTCTGGTCCGCTCGACTATGACCTTTCCTTTGCCTTGGTCCGAGCCGTGGCTGTCGCTGACTGGATGGCACAGTATGAGGATTGAAGCCCCCCTCCCGCCGCTTCAATGGCGGGCATTGAAATCGAGCCTGTGGGCCGCTCGCCGCTCTGTGGCGGCCTTCCTGATCGCGACGCTGGTTGCGTCGGCCTGCACGGTGGCAGGCCCATTGATTTTCGCGTACGCGATCCGCGTGCTGCCGAATCGACCGGCGTCCGTTGTGATCTGGTTGTTCATCGCTTTTGCAGCGTCGGTTGCACTCGCCCGCCTGCTTCAAGATGCTCGCGTCGTGCTCGTCAATCGCATCGAGCAAGAAACGCGCTGTCTAGTCAGCAAGCGCATCTTGGCGGCCCTGATGGCGGCGCGAGGATCGTTGTTCATCGACAATAATCCCAGCAAGGTTTCGGCCGTGGTGCAGTCGCTGCACCAGTCCAACAAAATGCTGATTCAGCTTTTCATGATGGTCGTGCTGGCCGGCGTCGCCGACATCGTGCTGTCGGTGCTGGCGGTCGGCGGGTATGTCAGTTGGGTCGTCGCCGTTTTCGTGCTGGTTTACGGGGTTCTGGTAGTCGCGATCACGGTGCGCAGCAACCGGGTGACGAACCGCTACCAGAAGGCCGCTCTGACCGAGACCAACGCCGGTGCAAACCTGCTGGGTAACATCCTGACGAACATCGTCTCGATCAAGGTGTTTCGCGGCCAGCAATGGGTCGAAGACCTGTATGAGCGGAACTATAGAAACTCGGCGATATCATGGTTGCGCTTCTACCGCGTCCGGCTGGGCTATGGGGCGCTGCAAGCCGCGCTGCTGTTCGTGCAGTACGGCTCGATCTTCGCGGCTTTGCTGTGGCTCTATGGCGCTCAGGGGAAGGTCGACCAGTTCGTGCTGGTCAGCATGATCCTGGTGCAACTCAACCGGCCGTTCGAGCTGATCGGCAGTTCGCTGCGCGACGCGATCGTGGCTCGTGGTATGGCGGAACCTCTGCACACCATGCTCGCGACGCATGCAGCGTCTGAGCGGGATCGGGCGATGCGCATTCTCCCCGAGGCCGCCTGCTTCTCCGTGGAACTGGTCGGATTTGGTTTCAGCTACGCCCCCGATCGGCCGCCGGTTTTGGACGGCATCACGACGGTTTTCCAGCCCGGAAGAATCAACTTCATCCTCGGTCGTTCGGGGGTTGGGAAGTCCACGTTGATGCAGGTGCTCTTGGGTCTCAACGAGGGATACACGGGTTCGGTTAGGATCGGCGGCGCCGAGCTGTCGGACCTCGACCCTAACGCTTACTTAGCGTCGATTGGCTATGTTCCGCAGGAGCCAATGATGATGAACGTGTCCCTTCGAGAAAATGTCCTTCTCGGTCGGAACTTCACCGACACGGCCGTGCGCCAAGCGTTGGCTACGGCGCGCCTCGAAGAAAAGGTCGCGGCTCTCCCTGACGGTCTGGACTTCGTAGTCGGGGAGCGCGGGCAGCTACTCAGCGGTGGAGAGCGTCAGCGCGTGGCGATCGCGCGTGCCATCATCGGCCACCCTGGCTTGCTCCTACTCGACGAAGCGAGTTCGGCGCTCGATGAGGCGACCGAACGGAGCATTTTCGCGGCGCTTCGAGACATTGCCGAGGAAACGACGATCGTCGCGATCACGCATCGCGTGGGTGTCATCGCCCCCGACGACGGCGTGTTGGACCTGTCGAAGCCGACACCACAGCAAGCCGTGCCTCAACTTGCTTGATTTCATGCCGCCGACGATCGAAGTATCGCTCGATCGCCGGGGCGGTTCAGCAGCGTCGACGGTAGTGTCCAGTATTTCGCGCACTTTTCATAATAATAGGGGACAGACCACGGTTTCAAAATTTCAAAGCCTGTTCTCCTATATGGAGCCAATCAAAATAAAACTCAGGGAACTATTTTCATGACTCGACGGCCAGGCATCGCCTTAGCCAATATTCCACTCAACATCATCCGGCGCGGTAACAACCGGTAAGCCTGTTTTTTTGCCGAAGAGGATTATCGCTTCTATCTGGAGTGGCTTGGCCAATATGCTCGCAAAGCCGGCTGCCACGTGCATTCATATGATTAATGACGAATCATGTCCATCTTCTGTTGACTGCAGAGTCTTCTATGGGGCCCGGATCCTTGATGAAGGCGCTTGGCCAACGCTATGTGCAGTACATAAATCGAACGTACCGGCGTAGTGGTACCCTCTGGGAGGGACGTTATCGTTCCTGTCTGGTTCAGGGAGATGAATATCTCCTGGGGTGTCAGCGCTATATCGAGCTTAATCCCGTCAGGGCAGGTATGGTGGAACACCCAGCCGAGTATCGTTGGTCGAGCTACTGATGCAACGCACATAGTGAGGCCGACAAATTGATCTCGTCTCATCCGCTTTATCTCGCTCTCGGTGGCATAGAATCGGAAAGAAATAAAGCATACGGAAAACTGTTTCGATTCGAACTTGATCCGGGTATGGTGGATTCGATTCGCAAAGCGACCAACGGGAATTTCGCATTGGGCAATTCACGGTTTGCAGAAGAGGTGCAGCGAATGCTTGGGCGGCGGGTTGCACCCGGGCTTTCAGGTAGACCACCGAAAGCGCAATAACCAAAGTGCGTACTTCTATTTTGAGAAATCGAGAAACCGTGGTCTGTTCCCTATTACGTGCATAGCTGTAGCCCTACAACGATCGAACCTGCATTCCTACGAAGACATCAATGCGGAGCGCCATTTTTCGGAGAGTCCGAATTTATTGACCATGCCCAGTTCGCCCACGCGGTTGACTCTAAGGACACGCTGAACTATTGCTGATTCAGCCGGCGAGGCGTTTGGCCCCTCACGTATCCGTCCACGGTGGCGCGAACCACGACGTCATCGTCGTTGACGCCGGCCTATTGGCTTCGATTTCGAGCCCCCGCAGGCGTGTTTTGCTCTTTGATCCAACC
>NZ_JARRQY010000071.1:0-39772 GCF_037381185.1 Acidihalobacter sp. | reverse complement strand
GTCGTACTGCTGCTCGGGGTGACCGTCATCGGTTCCAACTCCTTCCTGCTCAGCCCCGTGCTGACGGAGGTAAGCAGGAGCCTGGGCACCTCCATACCGGCCGCCGCCTGGAGCGTATCCGCCTACGGCGGCGCAACCGCGCTCTCGGGCCTGCTGCTGAGCGGACTGCTGCAACCGCTGGGCTATCGCAACACGCTGGTCGTGACCGGGCTGCTGCTGAGCCTGGGCGTGGGCCTGACCGGCTCGGCCTGGGCGCTAGCGCCGCTGATCGTCGGGCAGGCGCTCGCCGGCCTCGGCGCGGGCGCGATGCTGCCGGCGGCGTATGCGGCCACGGCCGTGATTGCGCCCAAGGGGCTGGAATCGAGGGTACTGGGCAAGGTGATCGCCGGCTGGTCCATTTCGCTCGTCGCCGCCGTGCCGGCGTCGGCGTTGATTGCCGACTACCTGAACTGGCGCATCGCCTATCTGGCGATCACGCTCGTATCGCTGGCCGCCGTCATCGGCTTCACGTCGCTGCCGACCGACGGGCATACGTCCGGCCAGCGGCGGTCGAGCATCCGCGAATCGCTCGCGGTCGAACGCGCCACCGCCACACTGGCCGTGATCTTTCTGTTCATGTGCGCCTTCTACGGCACCTACACCTTTCTCGGCACACACATTCAGGCCGATCTCAAGCAAACGACCGCCGCGGCGGGACTCGCCGTACTCAGCTACGGCGCGGGCTTCGGCGTGGCCAGCTTCTGGGGCGGACGCATCATCGACCGCTACAAGCCGGCCGTATTGACGGGGCCGATGCTGCTTGCCATCGCCGTGCTGTATTTCATCGCCATTCCCGCGAGCGGCGCCTTGCTGTGGCTGACGGCGTGGTGCTTCGCCTGGGGCGTGCTGAACCAGTTCGCCCTGAACTGCCTGCTGACCCTGCTGACGCAGCTCAGCGCGGCGCACCGGCTCCGGCTGCTCGGCCTCTACAGCGTCGCCGCATATGGCGGGGCGATGGTCGCGGCCATCGTGTTCGGCCAACTCTATGCCGCTTCGGGATTCGGCGCGATGCTCGGCCTTGCGGGCGTTTTGTGCCTGGGGGGATGGGGGATCGCATTCGGCTGGGCTCGAACGACCGGCAACGGTTGAACTGTTCCGCCGACTCTCGACTTGCCGGGCCCGGTCGAGCAAGCTGGAGCGAGGCCAAGCGGGAGACAATGGATGGCCAAGCAATCCCTGCCAGTGATGAGTGGCGCCGAGAGACTTTCAGAAACTCGGCGCGGCACAACGACGGCTTCGGGAACGCGCCGAACAGGCCGGCGCGGGCGGGCGGCATGTCCGCAGAACGCCCGAAACACGCTGAGAACGCAGCCTGCGCAGGCGCAGGCAATCAGCCCTTGATCTTGAGCACCAGCGTGTCGATCTTGTGCTTCTGCAGCTCGTCACGCACCGCGTTGAGGTGCTTCAGGTCCTTGAACGGCCCGATCTGCACGCGGTTCCAGGTGTCGGAATTGACCTTGACCTGCTGGATGTTGCCGACCACGCCGAGCAGCGCGAGGCTTGCCTTCATGCGGTCGGCCTGAGCGTAAGTGCGGAAGGAACCGGCCTGCAGCATGTAGGTCCCGGGCGTTTCGATCGGCGTCGGCGGCGCGTTGGTGGTCGAAGACGCCGCACCCTTCTGTCCCGGCTTGCTCACGCTGTAGTTGCCCTTGGGCACGACCACTTCCAGCTCGGGCAGGAGAGTGTAGAAATCGAACTTGGGCTTGGCCGGCTTCTTCTCGGCCGGCGCGGGCGTGGTCACCTTCGGCTGAACCAGCTTGCTGGCGGTGTGCGCGGGCGGCGCCGGCAGGGTGATCGCCGTCGGCGCAGGTGAGGGGCGCTTGCTCAGGTAGAACAGAAAACCTGCAAACAGGCCGATGGCCAGCCCCACCACCATCCACGCCCAGCCCGGCATGCCGGGCTTGGGAGCGGGCTTCTTGGCCGGAGCGCGTTTCTTGTAGTCCCTGGCCATGGGTTACATCGTCTCGGGCGCGCTGACGCCGAGCAGGTTCAAACCGTTGCGGATGACCTGCTGGGTCGCCAGGCAGAGGCCGAGGCGGGCGTCGCGCAGCTGCGCGTCGTCCACAATGAACTGCTCGGCGTTGTACCAGGTGTGGAAGCCCTGTGCGAGATCGCGCAGGAACTGGGCGACCTGATGCGGCTCGGCGGCCAGCGCGGCGGACTCGATCACCTCCGGATAGCGCGACAACGCGTTGATCAGCGCCTCCTCGTGCGGCGTGTCCAGCCGCCCGAAGTGCGCCGCGCCGTTGGCCGGATCGTGCTCCAGACCGCGCTCGGCGAGCTGGCGCATGACGCTGGCGACGCGGGCGTGCGCGTACTGAATGTAGTAGACCGGATTGTCCGAGGACTGCGACTTGGCCAGATCGAGGTCGAAGTCCAGGTGCTGCGAGGGCGCGCGCATGACGTAGAAGAAACGTGCCGCGTCGTTGCCGACCTCCTCGCGCAACTCACGCAGGGTGACGAAGGAGCCGGAGCGCGTGGACATCTGCACGCGTTCACCGCCGCGGTAGAGAATGGCGAATTGCACCAGCAGGAAATCGAGCCGCGAAGGATCGTCTCCCAGTGCCTGCAGCGCAGCCTTCATCCGCGGCACGTAGCCGTGGTGATCGGCGCCCCAGACGTAAATCACCCGCTCGAAACCGCGCTCGAACTTGTCCATCAGATAGGCGATGTCGGAGGCGAAATAGGTGGTCTGACCGTTGTCGCGCTGCACCACGCGGTCCTTCTCGTCGCCGAAGTCGGTGGAGCGAAACCACAGCGCCCCCTTCTGTTCGTAGACGTGACCGGCTTCGCGCAGGCGCTCGATTGCCTTGTTGACCAGACCGCGTTCGGTCAGCGTGCGCTCGGAATACCATTCCTCATACTCGACGCCGAATTCGCGCAGGTCCTCACGGATGTCGTCGAGGATACGGGTCAGGCCGAGTTCGAAGACATAGCGGTAGCGGATGTCGCCCAGCAACTCACGGGCGCGCTCGATGAGCGCGTCGATGTACGCCTCCTTGTCGCCGCCGTCGGTCTCGTCGGCCGGCAGGCCGTCGAGCACTTCCGCGCTGGTCGAGGCCCAGGCGTCGCCCTCCTCCTCGAACAACACCTCGGCATAGTCGCGTACATAGTCGCCCTTGTAGCCGTTGACCGGAAACGGCAGCTCGGCTCCGCAGCGCTGCAGATAGCGCAGCCACACGCTGGCCGCGAGGATGCTCATCTGGCGACCCGCGTCGTTGACGTAATACTCGCGCTGCACGTCGAAGCCGGCCACGGAGAGCAAATCCGCCACCGCGGCGCCATAAGCCGCTCCGCGGCCGTGGCCGACGTGCAGCGGCCCGGTCGGATTGGCCGAGACGAATTCCACCTGCACGCGCTTGCCCGCGCCCACGCTGCAACGGCCGTACTGAGCGCCCGCGCTCAGCACGTTGCCTATCACGGCGCAGCGCGCTGCCGCACTCAGGTGCAGGTTGATGAAGCCGGGTCCTGCAATCTCGACCTTCGCGATCCGTTCGTCGGCCGCCAGGCGGGCAACGATCAGCTCCGCCAGCTCTCGCGGCTTGCGTCGCGCCGGCTTGGCCAGCTGCAGCGCAACGCTGGAGGCGAAATCGCCGTGGCTGGCGTCCTTGGCGCGCGACAGCGGTACTTCGCCGATCGCGTCTTCGGGAATCACACCGTTCGAGCTCAAGGCATCGACGGCAGTTTTGAGTAGGGCTTGGATCTCGGTTTTCACGGGTGTCTGCAGAGGGGGGTGACAAAGATCGGACATTCTACGTAATCGGGACTGCCACGTCTTCAGGGGGTGTTCTGTTGACATTGCCGGGCCACATCTGGAGGCGCTCATTCTTCTAGCGTCGAGGGCAGCTTTTGGCGCGAATCTTATGAGTGAAGACGGCTTACTGGTGGGCACTCGTGGCCAATTTCGGGCGCGTCACCCAAATAAGATCAAAACAAGCAGCGCTGATTCGCGCCCGAAAAAAACCCCGAACGCAGAGCAAGGCGCCTTCTTAGCCAAGCGCCCCAAACATCGAATCGCGCCGGAAACGCCACAGCGCACACACTGCATCCACCATCAATTTACCCACGCTTACCTCCTCAACACCCTACTTCACATCTTCGCGCCGGATACTGAAAATGAAGAAACAAACGTCACATAAAAATGGGGGGCATCGCCATGAACAGACGTCAATTCATACGAGGAACCGCAGCGCTCGCCGCAGCAGCTGCGGCCGGCACAGGCTTCGCTTTCCAAAGCGCCCACGCTGCGGCCAGCCTAAACGCGCAGGCCGCGCAGGAACTGCGCTACATGCGCGAAGAGGAAAAACTCGCCCGCGACGTATACCGCCAAGCCTACGACCGCTGGGGACTTCCGGTATTCGCCCGCGTGGCGCAGGCCGAACAGCGCCACATGTACGTCATGGGCCGCATGCTCGCCTATTACGGTCTGAGCGACCCGGTTGCCGCCCCGAACGCACGCGGTGGTTTCACCGACGCCCGGCTCGCCAAACTGTACGCCGAGCTGAAGGCGCGCACGGAGAAAAGCGCCGGCGATGCGCTGCAGGCCGCGGGCCTGATCGAGGAAGTCGACATCATGGACCTCGAGAAAGCCGCCAAGACCGCACCTGACGCCATGCTAAGGCGCATCTACGCCAATCTCGAACGCGGTTCGCGCAACCACTTGCGGGGCTTCAGCAGCACATGGACCAGCCTGACAGGCAAATCCTACACAGCGCAGGCCATGCCGCAAGCAACAGTGGATGCGATCGTCGCCAGCCCCATAGAGCGGGGGTGGCGCAGCTGAGTTCGGTCAGTACAAGTCCACCGGATCCACATCCAGCGACCAGCGCGACCTCCGCGCCTCCGGCAGCGCCTCAAGGCGCGGCAGAGCCCGCGCCAAGAGCTTGTGCAAGGCCGCGCGTTCGTGCGCGCGCAGCAGCAGCTGGGCCCGGTAACGGCCGGCACGGCGCTCCATCGGAGCCGGCACCGGACCGAGCACGTCCACGCTGCCCTCACACAGCGCCTCGAGCACTTCGCGCACGGCGGCGAGGAACTTCAGCGGGGCCTCCTTCTGCGCGGCTTCGGCGCGCAACACCGCGAGCCAGGTATACGGCGGCATGGCAGTCAGCTCGCGCTCGCCGAGCAGCGCTTGCGCGGCAGCTCGGTAGCCGCCGGCCAGCAGGGTGTGCAGCAAGGGGTGATCGGGCTGATGAGTCTGGATGATGACCTCGCCGGGCCGCTCTTCGCGTCCGGCGCGGCCAGCCACCTGCACCAGCAGCTGCGCCAAACGCTCGTGGGCCCGGTAATCCGCGCTGAACAACCCCTGGTCCGCATCGATCACGCCAACCAGGGTTACGTTGGGCAGATGGTGCCCCTTGGTCAGCATCTGGGTGCCTAGCAACAAGGGGAAACGCCCGCTGTGCGCCGCCTCCAGTGAGGCGTCCAGCGCGCCGCGGCGGCGTGTGGTGTCGCGGTCGATACGCAGCAGACCGACGTCAGGGAACTGCGCGGCCAAGGTCTGTTCGACACGCTCCGTACCCTGGCCGACCGGCTTGGGTTCGAGCGATCCGCAGGCCGGGCAGGCCGGCGGCGCGGGTTCCTCGTGGCCGCAATGGTGGCAGCGCAGGCGGTTCGAGGCGGCATGGAAGGTCATATGCGCATCGCAACGCGGGCAGTGCGCGACCCAGCCGCATTCATGGCAGATCAACACCGGCGAGAAACCGCGCCGGTTGAGGAACAGCAACACCTGCTCCCCGCGTTCCAGGCGCTCGCGCACCGCGCTCAGCAGCTGCGCGGACAGGCCGGCGTCCAGGCGGCCATGACGGATGTCCATGATGCGCAGGCGCGGCGGCCGCGCACCGCCGGCGCGGGCCACCAGCCGGTGATGCGTGTAGCGCCCCGCCAGGGCATGGCGCAGGGTCTCCAGCGACGGGGTGGCCGAACCCAGCACCACCGGCACGCCCTGCCGCCGTGCACGCCACACGGCCAGGTCGCGGGCGTGATAGCGCAGTCCGTCCTGCTGCTTGAACGAGGCATCGTGTTCCTCGTCGACCACGATCAGACCAAGCCGCGGCAGCGGCGTGAACACGGCCGAGCGCGTACCGACCAGGATCGCCGCCTCGCCACTGCGCGCCGCCAGCCAGGCATCGCGACGCGGCGCTTCGGCCAACCCGGAGTGCAAGGCCGCGATGGGCACCGCGAAACGCCGGCGCAGCCGCGCCAGCAGCTGCGGAGTGAGACCGATCTCGGGTACCAGCACCAGAGTCTGGCGTCCGACAGCCAGCGCCCGCTCGATGAGCCTCATGTAGACCTCGGTCTTACCACTGCCGGTCACGCCCTCGAGCAGGTGCGGCGCGTAGCCGGGACAGTCGCCGGGCGGCCACATCGCCTCGACTGCGGCTTCCTGTTCGCCATGCAGCTCCGGCCGGAATTCCCCGCCCGGAGCCGGGGCAAGGCCCTCTTGCTCGCGGCGCTCTACCAGATTCTTGTCGAGCAGATTACGCAGCAATGGCCGCCAGCCGTCGCCAAACGGAGGTAGGGTCTCGGCGTCGAGGTCTTCGCCCCGCGCTTCGAGTTCCTGCATGAAGGCCAGCAACGCGCGCTGCCGCGGCGCCCTTCCGATTTCCACACGCTCCGGTGAGGCGCCCTCGCATACGCGCCAGCGCTCGATCGCCGCAACACGCGCCTCGCCGCCGTTGCGCAGGCGTTCGGGCAGGGCCGCTGCGGCAACCTCGCCGACGGGATAGTGATAGTAGTCGGCGGTAAAGCGAATCAGTTCCAGGGTGGCGGCATCAAGCAAAGGTTCGGTATCGAGCACGTTCTCGACCGGGCGCAGACGCTGACGCGGCAGCTCGCTACATACACCGGCCTCGAATACCAGACCGACCAACTGACGCCTCCCCACGCGAACCTGCACCCGCATGCCCGGCTGCAAAACAGGCAGCCCCTCGGCCCTCGGCGGAAGGTAGTCCAGAGCTTCGCGCAGAGGCACGGGAACGGCCACTCGGAGGCAGTCGTCGGGAGGCGGCACTTAGAGAAAACTCTTCACGTGATTTGTCACTGTTCGGCCTAACTCAACGTCTCTCCGGCGTTTTTTCCCGATATCCACAAAGCCTGTGGATAACTTTGTGGATAGCTTGCTGAAATCTGCGCCGCGGCCCCGTCATTACTACAGTTTTGTTAAAGTGCTCAAGATTTGATCACCTAAACAAACCACTAAAAATCAACAAGATATAGAAATCAACACCGAACCACATCAGCACCTGGACAAGGGAGTTGCGATTTGTTAAAGGCTGGCCCACCTTGTGCATAATCCCCATGGAAACGGCTTTCCAGCCGCAAATTCTGCACCCAAATCAAGCGGATTTCCGCCCGCAGCGCCACATCGGTGGAAAACGCCCGCGCAGCAGCAAAGAACGCCCCACGCAGGTGGGCCGCGGATAGCTCGGTGGAAGGAAGCTGCAGCGCCATGCGGATGGCGCTGCAGCAGACGCTCAAAGCGTCTTGACAGCCTGAATCAACTCGCCGGCGACCTTCTGGCCGTCACCGTAGAGCATACGCGTGTTGTCGGCGTAGAACAGCGCGTTCTCGACGCCGGAGAAACCGGCCCCTTGTCCGCGTTTGATGACGATAACGTTCTGAGCCTTGTCCGCGTTCAGAATCGGCATGCCGTAGATCGGGCTGTCCGGATTGGTGCGCGCGACCGGATTGACCACGTCGTTGGCGCCGATGACCATCGCAACGTCGGCCGTGGCGAACTCGTTGTTGATCTCGTCGAGGTCGAAGATCATGTCGTAGGGCACGCCCGCCTCGGCTAGCAGCACGTTCATGTGTCCGGGCATGCGCCCCGCCACCGGATGAATCGCGAACTTCACGGTCACGCCGCGATCGACGAGCAGCTGGGTCAGCTCCCATATCTTGTGCTGCGCCTGCGCCACCGCCATGCCGTAGCCCGGCACGATGATGATCTTGTTGGCATAGGCCATCATGACCCCGGCATCGCTGGCTTCGATCGGCTTGAGACTGCCGGTGACGTCTTCGGAAGACTCCGCGCCACCACCGCCGCCGAAGTTGCTGAACAGCACGTTGGCCAGCGAACGGTTCATGGCCTTGGCCATGAGCTGGGTGAGCAACGTACCGGCCGAGCCGACCACGACACCGGCGATCATCATCGCCGGGTTGCCCAGCACGAAGCCCTCGAAACCGACCGCCAGACCGGTCAGCGCGTTGTACAGCGAGATGACCACGGGCATGTCGGCGCCGCCGATCGGCACGGTCATCATCACACCGAAGGCCAAGGCGAACACGAAGAACAGGAACAGCACAAAACCTGAATAACCCGTGCCGCCGAAGCCGATGATCAGGCCGAACACCACGGTCACGCCGAACACCGCCATGTTGACGATCTTCTGACTGGGATAGCGCATGGTCTTGCGCATGATGCCCTGCAGTTTGGCGAACGCGATCAGCGAACCGGAGAAGGCCACCGTGCCGATCAGCGCGCCGAGCACGGCGATGAGCTGCAGAGTCTGGGACATCGGATCGTGTTTGATCAGCTCCACCGCGGCGATGGCAGCTGCTGCGCCACCTCCCATGCCGTTGTAGAGGGCGATCATCTGCGGCATGTCGGTCATCGCCACGCGCTTGCCCGACACCCACGCCGCGCCACCGCCGATGGCGATGGCGATGAACATCAGCAGATAGTTGCCGAAGCCTTGCAGCCCGGGCTGGAAAAAGGTCACCAGCACGGCCACGAACATGCCGATGCCGGCCCACACGATGCCGCGCCGCGCCGTCACCGGCGAACTCATCTTCTTGAGCCCGTAGATGAACAGAACGGCCGCGACGAAATAAGCGGCCTGGATCACGAAGTGCATCACTTACCCCCCTTGCCGCTGGACTTGAACATCTCGAGCATACGCTCGGTCACCACGTAGCCGCCCACCACGTTGCCGGCAGCCAGCAGCACGCCGACGAAGCCGACCAGCTGCTCGAGACCGGTCTGCGCATGGCCCAGCGCGACCATGGCGCCGACCAACACGATGCCGTGCACGAAGTTGGAGCCCGACATCAGCGGCGTATGCAGGATCACCGGCACCTTGGAGATCACCTCGTAACCGGTGAACGCCGCCAGCATGAAGATATACAGTGCAACGAAACCCTCGATCATGATGCCGCTCCTTCCACCGCTTCGCGGGTCGGTTCGTGGATGATGGCGCCGTCCCGCGTAAGCAGGCTCTTGGCGATCACCTCGTCTTCGTAATCCGGCTTGAACTCCCCCTCCACCAACATCGGCTGGAGGAAGTTGAGCACGTTCTTGGCGTACATCTCGCTCGCATGCAGCGGCACCTGGCTGGGGATGTTGAGCGGGCCGTGCACGATCACGCCGTTGTGCTCGATCGTCTTACCCGGCTCGGTCAGCTCGCAATTGCCACCGCCCTCGGCGGCCAGATCGACGATCACCGCACCTTCCTTCATGCCCTCGACCGTCGCCTTGCCGACGATCTTGGGCGACGGCCGACCGGGGATGGCGGCAGTGGTGATGAGCACGTCCGCCTTGGCAATATGCGCGGCCAGTTCCTCGGCCTGCTGCGCCTTCTCCTCGTCGGTCAGCTCGCGCGCATAGCCGCCTTCGCCTTCGGCCTTGACCGACAGTTCGATGAACCTCGCACCCAGCGATTCGACCTGTTCCTTGGTTGCCGAACGCACGTCGTAACCCTGCACGATGGCACCCAGGCGTCGCGCCGTGGCGATCGCCTGCAGACCGGCGACGCCAGCGCCGATGATCAGCACCGTGGCCGGCCGGATGGTACCCGCCGCGGTAGTCAGCATCGGGAAAAAGCGGCAGGACAGATCGGCGCCCATGATCGCGGCCTTGTAGCCGGCCACCGCCGCCTGCGAGGACAGCACGTCCATGGACTGTGCGCGGGAAATGCGCGGAATCAGTTCCATTGCGAAGCAGGTCAGCTTGCAGTCGCGCATCTCGCTGACGAGTTCAGGCTGGCGATGGCCGTGCACCGTGGCAATGATCACAGCACCCTCGCGCAGCGCCTTTATCTCCTTGATGGTAGGCCCCTGCACCTTGACCAGGACATCGGCCTCCTTGAGCAGCGTCGGCGCCGTACCGACAATACGCGCACCTGCCTCTTCGAAGGCTGCATCGGGGAAATGCGCGTTGGCACCGGCACCTTTCTGCACTACGACCTCGACGCCGAGATCGGTCAGGCGTTTGACCGTGCTCGGCTCCATCGCGACACGCCGTTCGCCGGCGGCTGACTCCTTGGGTACGGCCAGTTTGATCGACATCGTTGTTGTCCCCTGTACGTAATCGGAGCATCACCCCGGAAAAACAAAAGGCGTTCATCCTAGCCGATTCGTGGACATGATTGAACCTTCCTGCAGGGAGCATCAGGCCTCGACAGCACTACCGCCGCACAGGCTTCCGATCGATTACAGCCGCTCGATGGCACAGCCTTAGGCATAATCCACGCCCAACTTGTGCAAGCGCTGCAGAATCTCCGGACTTGCCGCCTCCGTCTCCGCGTCGATCGGCGCAATTCCGGATGCTGGCTCTGACTTCGAACACGCGGGCCTTCCAGACGAAGCGAAACGTCCCCACGATGCGTAGCATTCCCTCGGCGACCTGCCGCACCTGCGGCAAGGGGCTATCCTCCAGCAGCCAACCGAATTCATCGCTCCTAAAACGGGCGAGGAGAGTGAACCGTCATCCTCGAGCGAGACCGGGATACGCGCCAGCAGCGCGCCCTGCACGAGCACGATGCCGGCTGGAAAGTGGACGCCATAGCGGTGGAAATTCTCCCGGTGGATTTCGATACCGTATTGTTTACGCAGCAGTTCCCGGTAAACATCGAGTTCGCCCCAGTAAACGGAATCGTGCGTAACCGACATCGCACCTCCGATCACTCGCCACCTCGGCAATCCCCGCGTAACGAACCTTTGTTATTTATGTGCATCAGGGATGCTACAGCCCGCCGCCGCGCCGTCTCAATCATTTCCTTGGGGCGCCAACCCGGCACGTTGCGTAACTTCCTGAGGCATGTCTTAATGCATGAATCAGCCGCGCGAGGAGGCCTTGAGCGGATATGGACCTCGGTCAGATGGTATTGCGTGCCGACGCTGCCGGCATGCCGCTGGAATGGATCGATTATCAGCATGCGGTACGCCTGTACCACGCTGAACAGGTCGCCTATGCCTGCGGCAGCCTGCTCTATACGTTGCACGGAGGCGTCAATGCGCGTACCAGCCTGCGCACCCGGATCGAAGTCAACTCGATCATCGCCACCTACGGCAACCACCGCCGGCGTCCGATCAACTACACTCCGCCGCTCAACAACGCCGCCCTGTTCCGGCGCGACGGCAGTATCTGCATGTATTGCGGCGAACGCTTCCGCGCCCGAGACCTGTCGCGCGACCATGTCCGCCCGGTCAGCCAGGGAGGGCAGGACAAGTGGACCAACGTGATCACGGCCTGCAAGCGCTGCAACCACCACAAGGCCGGCCGAACGCCCGAGCAAGCCGGCATGGAATTGCTCGCCGTACCGTTCACGCCAACCCACGCCGAATACGTCTATCTACAGGGGCGGCGCGTACTGGCGGATCAGATGGAGTTCCTGCGCGCGCATTTCCCGCGCAGCAGTCCGCTGCGCTCGCGCAACACCTGAAGGCTCCGCCAAAGGTTCAGTGACGACGTAAGACACCGCTTTACCGGAGACAAGTTGGAGTATGCGCTACACCGCAAGAGCCCATTTCGAGCACGGACAGACGGGACGCACCGGAGTTCTGCTTGCCAATCTGGGCACGCCCGACGCCCCCACTCCCGAGGCACTGCGCCGCTATCTGCGTGAATTCCTGTGGGATCCACGGGTGGTCGAGTTTCCGCGTCCGCTGTGGTGGCTGATCCTCAACGGCATCATCCTCAACGTACGCCCGCGACGATCGGCCGAGGCCTACGCCAAGGTCTGGACGGAAGCAGGCTCGCCGCTGCTGGTGCACAGCCGGGCGCAGGCCGAGAACCTGCAGGGAAGGCTGGAAACCGCATTCACCGGACCGGTGCGCGTCGCGCTGGGCATGCGCTACGGCGCCCCTTCGATCGCCTCGGCCCTGGAGACACTACGCGATGCCGGCGTCGAGCGCCTGATCGTGCTGCCGTTGTATCCGCAGTATTCCGGCTCCACCACCGGCTCCATATTCGACGCCGTGGCCGACGTGCTCAAGAGCTGGCGCTGGGTTCCGGAGTTGCGCTTCATCAACCATTATCACGACGATCCGACCTACATCGCAGCCATGGCCGCTCGCATCCGCGCGCATTGGGCCGAGCACGGCCGCGGCAAGCATCTCCTGCTGTCCTTCCACGGCGTGCCGAAACGCTACCTGCGCGCAGGCGACCCCTACCACTGCCACTGCCACAAGACCGCCCGCCTGCTGGCCGAGGCGCTGGAACTGGGCGACAACGAGTGGACCATCGGCTTCCAGTCGCGTTTCGGCCGTGAGGAATGGCTCAAACCCTACGTCGACGGCCTGCTCAAATCCTGGCCCAAGAAGGGCCGGCGCGACATCGACGTATTCTGCCCGGGCTTCGCGGCCGACTGCCTGGAAACGCTGGAGGAGATCGCCATGCAGAACCGCGACCTGTTCCTGGCCTCCGGCGGCGAACGCTACACTTACGTCCCCGCTCTCAACGATCAACCTGAACACATGGACTCGCTGGTCGCCTTACTGTTGCGCCACGGCGGTGGCTGGCCGGAAACCGACCCCGCACGCGACGAGGAAGCCCTAAACGCCGCCGCGCAGAAAACCCGGCAACGGGCGACGGCCATGGGTGCGGACGCATAACAGACACAACACCAAGCCTCGCAACTTAGCCGGGGGCACAACGCCGAGTCAGGGCATGGTCCAAATCCCGCACAGGTGATTTTCAAAAAACCGGCATAAAACGGTTGATCCGGCAACTATTCAGCTTTCGGATCAACGGGGAAGGGACTTCCACAATGCAAAACCAGCCTTCCACAGGCGCCGACGGGCACTCGGGTCGCCTCGTCCGGTTTTTGCGCCATCCGCTTGGACTGATGGCGGCGGCAGTAACCGCTACGCTGCTGTGGGGCAGCGCCTTCCCCTTCGTCAAGCTGGGCTACGCGATCGCCGGCATCAGCGAGCGCAATACGTTTCTTCAGCTCGAGTTCGCCGGCTACCGCTTCACCCTGGCCGCCCTCCTGCTGATGGCCGTGGGCATTTTCATCGCCCGCAGGAACCTGGCGGCGACTGGCCGGCAGCTGCTGTTCGCGGCGAAGATCGGCAGCGTGCAGACCTTCCTGCAGTACACCTTCTTCTACATCGGGCTGGGCCTGAGCAGCGGAATTTCGGCCTCGGTGATCGCCGGCTCGCTGACCTTCTTTCAGCTCGGTCTGGCGCACTTCATCTATCACGACGACCGCATCACGGCCACCAAGGTCATCGCGGCCCTCGTTGGCTTTTCCGGCATCGTGTTCTACCAGACGCTGGAAAGCGGACTGAAGCTGTCATTCGGGGCCGGCGAGCTATTCATGCTGGCTGCGATGTTCTGCGGTGCGCTGGGCAATGTGCTTTATCGCAAGGCCCCGGCGGCGGGTATGTTTCCGCTCCAGCTCACGGCGTTGCAAATGCTGATGGGCGGCACCGGGCTGACGGTGGTCGGCGCTCTGAAAGTCGGCTTCGTGCCGTTTCACTTCTCGGGCTCGTTCGTACTCATCCTGCTCTACCTGTCGATGCTGTCCGCCACCAGCTTTCTGATCTGGAATTCGATCATGACGAACAACAAAGCCGGCGGCGTCTCCGTGTACCTGTTCCTGATCCCGATCTTCGGTGTAATCCTGTCAGCCCTGGTGTTGCACGAGCAGCTCAAGTGGTTCGTATTTCCCGCCCTGGCGTTGATCGCCGTCAGCATTATCGTTACGCAGCGGACTCAGGTGGGGCGAAGGGGGTGAGGTTCAGAGTGCGATTCGAGGTATGTGGCTTCTGCCGGTTACGGCGAGACCTGTTCCTACTTGCTTAGCGCATGGACTGGTTTCGGACGCGAACCAGCGTTTGTGGTGAATGAAGCGACGTATTTGCTGACTTTCATTCATCTCGAATTCCGGATGTATCCGGCTCAAAGCAGAGTCTGCATCAGCCCGACACCGCCGAAGACTTCACTCCACTCCCGGACAAACCCAACAATCTCCCCGCCGCGCCCCCCGGCAACCGGTACTCCACCCCCAGCGCCGGATTGCGCAGCACCAGCTGGGGTTTGGTCGCGACGATCTGCAGACGCAGACGCCTGCCGCCGGCAAGTTCGATGCGAATGTCTCCCTGTGTCGAAGCAGGCGCCTCCGGTGCCGCGCTGAGCTGCAGAGCGGTGGCTCGCTGCCAGGCTTCGAGCAGGGCGACAACCTGATCGGCGCTGTAATGCGCCGGCGCAGGCTGTAACGTCCAGCCAGTGGGTTGCTTGGCACGGATGTCCAGCGCGGGCAGCTGCAAACGGACGATGTGGGCCTTGGGCGACAGCAGGGAAAGGCTCACCCAGTTGACCGCGGCACTTTCCGGCAGGCTGTACGCTCGCGCGGCAGTTCGAGCAGGGCTCGCATCATCAGCGGATTGGCTCGTGCCGAGATCGGGGCGGTCAGATGCCAGTCGCCGTTATTGCGTTCGAATACGAGAGCCGGCCGACTGCGGCGTTCGATGCGGATGTGGCGTACGGCGGCAGTGTCTATATGAGGGGCGACGGCGATGCCCGGCGGCGCCGGTTTCGGCCGGGGGTAGAAGACGAACACGGCCAGACCGGCAACGACCAGGAGCAGCACCAGGTTGAGCAGCAGGCGGCGGGTGAACATGCGCGCAATTTCCCCGAAACGGCTCCGGATCAACGCGCCGGCCGGCGCCGGCGCATCCAGATCAGCGTGCCGGAGATGAACAAACCGGCCGGCAGCAGCACCAGGAACAGAGCGGCAATGGCGTAGCCCACGGTGCGGCTCAGGATGAGTCGGGTGTCCGGGGCCGAGGGCAGATGAATCTGGACCAGATTGTCGTCATGGCTGAGCCAGTTGAGCGCGCCCAACGCGAGGTTGAGGTTCGCGCCCTGGCCGATGAAGGCGTTGCTGAGGAAGGCGCCGCTGCCGATGACGACGACGCGCTGCTGCTTGGCACCGTGCCGGCGGCTCAGCGCTTCGCCGAGGATCAACGGCCCCGGGGTATCGCCCTGGGCCTGATCGAAGTGCACTTCGCCGCGCAGGGGCGCTGTCTCGCTCCAGCTCTTGGGCAGCGTGCGCAGCAAGGGGATGGCCTTCCAGTCCTTGCCGCCGGCCGGTTGCTGGATGGCGGCGCTGAACGGCATCAAGGTCTGGATCTGCAGATCCGAAGTGATCGGCGAAGGGCCGTAATCGAGTACGGGGACCACGGCCGGATTGCTGATGCCGATCATGGCGCGCAGGTCTGGGTTGGCGTCGACCACGGTGCCGGGCACGAAGCTGATGCCGAGCTGTGCGGCAAGGCTCGCAAGGCCGTGCGATGGGCCCGGGGCATGCAGCCAGAGCAGCGAACCGCCGGTGTTGACGAAATCGGCGACCGCTTTCGCCTCGCCCGGCGTCAGCGCCGTCTGCGGCTGGGCGATGACCAGCACGGCGGTGTTTTCCGGTATCTGCGGCGTGCGTAGAAGATTGAGCGCCAGCAGTTGGAAGCCGTCGTGCTGCAAGGCGGCGCCGAAACGGCTCAGGCCGGCGCTGCTGGTGTCGAAGGGAGAGCGCTCCTTGTGGCCTTCCAGGAAGACGACCCAGCGTTTGGTGTTACGGGCCAGATGCATGAAGGCGTTGAGCAGGGTTTCCTGGCGCAGGTTGTCGACCACGCGCGTACGGCCATTGAGTTCGATGGCCAGTTGCCCGGCATGCGTGACGCCGTAGTGCCTGGCCCGTTCGGGGGCGAGGTCGGGATTGCTGAAGCTCAGTGTGATGCGCGGGTCGACGGCCTGGTAGAGCGCGATCTGCCGCCGGATGCTCTGGTGCAGCGCGGCGTCGGCGGCGACGAAGGCGATCATGTGGATGGGCTGTTTGGTGGCGCGCAGCAGCTTGGCCGTGGCCGGGGCGAGGCTGTTGCGTTGGGAATAGGTCCAATCCTGTACGAAGCGGTACTGGTGGCTGAGCCAGGCGGCCAGCCCGACTGCGCATAGGAACAGCGCCAGGAAAATCAGCGAGTTGAGCCTCAGGTGCCAATGGGTTTTGCGCGAGACGTGCATGCGTGGCTCCGGACGTTCAGCGCGGCAGGCGCAGGCTGTCGAGCTGGCGCACGGTGAGCACCAGGAATGTCAGCGTGAACAACAGGTAGTAGGCGGCCGCGCTGCTGTCGAATTCACCACGCAGGAACGGCAGATAGTGGCTGAAGTGCGACAGGTAGACGAACAACCGGCTGGCGCTATTCTGCGCGGTGCCGGAGATGTACAGAACCACCAGGAGCAGCAACAGGCCGAAGCTGCCGACGGCGGCCAGCGTGGGTTGGCGCGTGAGGCTGGAGATGTAGAGTCCGGCGGCGGTGAACGAGCCGATCAACAGCACAAGGCCGAGCAGGTCGGCAGCCAGATGGCCCCAGTCGAGATGGGTGCCAAGTGCCAGCGAAACAGGCATAAGGGCAATCATGGCGATCATCGTGAGCATGAAACCCATCAGTCCGACGTATTTGCCGAGCACGATCTGGGTCACCGATACCGGCGCTGAGGTGAGCAGCGTCAGGGTGTGCGCCTGGTATTCCTCGCTGAGGCTGCGCATGGTCAGCAGGGGGCAGACCGCGAGCATGATCACGCCGGCCCACATGAACAGCGGCGAGAGCACGATGGTGGTAACGCCGGGCGCATTGGGCGTGCCGGCCAGTTTCGGCGCGACGCTGTCGATGAAATTCTGCACGGCGCTGAGGAAGATCAGCGCGAGGATAGCCTGAGTGATGCCCAGGACGACCCAAGCCAGCGGCGAGTAGAACAGGCGCTTGAGTTCGAGGCGGGCGATGATGAGTACTCTGTCCATGTGATGCCTGCGGCTACCGTTGGCGCGTGTGCGTTCGCAGCGAAATGGGGCAAACCGGCCCGGCGCCGCTGCGGATGCGTATACGGGATGGACGGAGTAGCGCCTGGATCATGCGGGAATGTCCTCGCGGGTTTCGGCGTAGACGGCCTGCATGAAGACCTGTTCGAGCGACTGATGCTCCGGGCGCAACTCGCGCAGTCCCCAGCCGCCCGCGCAGGCCGCCGCAGCCACCGCTTCGGCCGGATCGACATCGGCATCGTGCGCAAGACGAAAGCGATTGGCACCCAGTGCATGCACACCGTCCACGCCGTCGATCGCGGCCAGCGCCCGGGTTTCCGGCGCGCTGGCGAAAGCGGCCAACAGGCCGGTGCTACGGCCGTGCGCGGCGAGATTCGCCAAAGTATCGGCGAACACGGTGTGACCGCGATGGACGATATGCACCCGATCGCATACCGCCTGTACTTCGGCAAGGATGTGAGTGGACAGGATTACCGCGTGTGAGGTGCGCAGTTCCGCGATCAGCTCGCGTATCTCGCGTATCTGCAGCGGATCGAGCCCGACGGTGGGTTCGTCGAGAATGATCAGCGGCGGCTGGTGGATGAGCGCCTGCGCGATGCCCACGCGCTGGCGAAATCCCTTGGACAGGGTACCGATGAGCGCGCGTCCCGCTTCATCCAGGCCGGTGCGCGCCTTGGCCCGGTCCAGCGCGTCCGCCAACCCAGCGCGCCCGATCCCGTGCAGCCGGGCGCAGTAGCGCAGGTACTCGTCGACCGTCAGGTCGTCGTACAGCGGCGGGTTCTCGGGCAGATAGCCGATATATCTCTTGGCCTGGCGCGGGCGTTCGAGCAGATCGATGCCGTTGATCGTTACCTGCCCGGCGCTGGGGGCGAGATTGCCGCTGACGATGCTCAGCGTGGTCGACTTGCCCGCCCCGTTCGGGCCCAGCAGGCCCAGTACCTCGCCGGCATGCACCTCGAGCGTGAGGCCCTCGATGGCTCGATGACCGCCATAGTAGCGGGCTAGGCCGTGGGCTTGCAGGAGGGGCGTTGCGCTCATGCTGTCGTTGTTGTCCCTGGTTGGCGGGCCAATAGTGTACTGAATCCGCGTTGTCTCACGCGCGCCATTGGCCCTTTGTCCATGCTGCGGCCGATTTTGTTCCCTGTGTTCGCATGGACGCCCGGATTGGCTATTGGGTATAGTCGCAGGACGTTTGTTGCCAGGTAACACCTTACATGTCCATGCTTTACGGTTTGCTCACCCTGCCCTGGTGGGGCTACGTACTGGTCGCTCTCGCGCTGACCCACGTCACCATCGTGAGCGTCACCCTGTTTCTGCATCGCGCCCAGGCGCATCGCGCGCTCGACATGCACCCGCTGCTCTCGCACTTTTTCCGCTTCTGGCTGTGGATGACCACCGGCATGGTCACCAAGGAATGGGTCGCAGTCCATCGCAAGCACCACGCCAAGTGCGAAACCGCGGAAGATCCGCACAGCCCGCATCACAAGGGCATCGGCAAGGTCTTGCTGCAGGGCGCCGAACTCTACGGCGAAGAAGCCTCGCAGCAGGAAACCCTGGAGAACTTTGGCCACGGCACGCCCGACGACTGGCTGGAGCGCCACGTCTACACGCGGCACAACTTCCTCGGCATCACGCTGATGGCGCTGATCAATCTGGCGCTGTTCGGCGTCTACGGCATCATCATCTGGGCCGTGCAGATGATCTGGATTCCGTTCTGGGCGGCCGGCGTCATCAACGGCCTCGGCCATTGGTGGGGGTATCGCAACTACGAGACCACCGATGGGTCGACCAATCTCGGTCCGCTGGGCGTGCTGATCGGCGGCGAGGAAATGCACAACAACCACCACGCCTTCCCCAGCTCGGCCAAGTTCTCGCTCAAGCGCTGGGAGTTCGACATCGGTTGGATGTACCTGAGCGTGTTCCGCGCACTGCGCCTGGTGCGGATCAAGAAGCTGGCTCCCGAGCCCGTATTCGGACCGAGCAAGGAACTGATCGATCTCGACACCGCGCGTGCCGTGGTCGTCGGCCGCCTGCACCTGATGTCGCAGTACGCCCGCCGGGTCATGCTGCCGGTGCTGCGCGAGGAACTGAACAGGGCCGACGCATCCTGCCGACGTCTGCTCAAGCAGGGACGCCGCGCCCTGATGCGCGAGGAAACGCGTATGGATGAGCGTGCCCGCGCGCGGCTCAGCAAAGCGCTGCAGAACAGCGAAACGCTGAAGACGGTGTACGAGTATCGTGCCCGCCTGCAGGCGCTATGGGCGCGCAGCCAGGGCACCGACAAGCTGCTGGCCTCACTGCAGGAATGGTGCACGCAGGCCGAAGCCAGCGGCATCCATGCGCTGCAGGACTTCGCCCGCGCGGTGCGCGGCTACTCACTGGCCCGCGGCACCGCCGCCGCTTGAGCCAGTACGGCCCCGGCGCCATGGCGCCGAGGCCGCTTCAGCTCTTTCCTTCGTTCCCAAGCAGCTCGCGCATAGGCCACAGACGGGCCTGGTCGAGCCTGCCTCCGCGTTCCAGCAAATCCAGCTGACGCCGCGCGAACTCGCGGTACAGCGCACCGTGTCCTGCGCCCAGTCGGTCCAGATCGCGCAGATGCCCTTGCACCACGTCGGCGTCGCCGCGCGACAGCGGACCGGCAAGCGCGCCGGCGAAACCCTTGCTACGGGCCGCGTCCAAGGTGCCGTAGGCCAGCGGCAGCAAGGCTTCCAGCGCGTCGTCCTCGCCGACGCCGAAGCTTGCCCAGATCGCAGCCGCCTCCTCCAGCATGGACACCAGGAAACTCGCCGCGAAGCTGGCGGCGCCGTGATAGCGCGCGCGTGCGCCGGGCGGCAGATGCAGCACGCGCATCTCCAGCAACCCGGCGACCTCCTGCAGCCGTGCGGCCAGCGGCGGCGGCCCCTCGATAGCGACGAAACTGCCCGCCAGGCGGCGCTCGGCCAACTCGGGATCGGAGAAAATCTGCAGCGGATGGAAACCGCCGGTCAGCGCACCGGCCCGCGCGGCCGGGTCCAGCACCGAAATCTCGGTCGCACCGCTGCAATGCACCGCCATCTGGCCGCTTTTCCATGGCAGTTGCGCTGCAACTGCAGCGATATCGTCGTCGGGTACGGTTAGGAACACCACGTCGGCTGCGGCCGCCCGTGCCGGTTCGACCGGGCTGCAGTCGGGCAGGTCCGCCGCCAGGCGTGCGGCGCTTTGCGGGTCGCGGCTGGCGACATGGGTGACGGGCATGCCGCGATGCGACATAGTTCGGGCGAGCGCCGTGGCGACGCGCCCGGCACCGATGAAGGCGAAGGTCGGCGTTGTGGTATTCATACAGGTTCCGCGTGGAAGGACTCTACGTCGTCTCCGACTCTGCCGGAGTTCAAGCGAAATGTCTCGGCGCTTCCGGGGCCGGAATCTGGGCGACGGACACAAAAAACCCGGCGCGAGGCCGGGTCTTCGTTGGTTCCGTGCGGGAAGCGCTTACTTGATCTTGGCTTCCTTGTAGATCACATGCTGACGGACGACGGGATCGAACTTCTTGATCTCCATCTTCTCGGGCATGTTCCGCTTGTTCTTGGTCGTGGTGTAGAAGTGACCGGTTCCGGCGGAGGAAACGAGGCGGATCTTTTCGCGAACACCCTTAGCCATGGTAAACCTCCTTAGACCTTCTCACCACGGGCGCGGATCTCGGTAAGAACGGTGTCGATACCCTTCTTGTCGATGATGCGCATGCCCTTGGTCGATACACGCAGGCTCACCCAGCGGTTCTCGCTATCCACCCAGAAACGGTGCGTATGCAGGTTGGGCAGGAAGCGGCGGCGGGTCTTGTTGTGCGCGTGGGAAACGTTGTTGCCCGTGATGGGGCGCTTTCCCGTGACCTGGCAGACTCTAGCCATTGCGTGTAGCTCCAAATACGTCTTGCTTGTGCAGAAAGGGGGCGGATATTAGCCGATCGATGTGCCCATGGCAAGAGTTTGGGGCTTATCAGGGGCACTGTCGTGTTCAGGTTGCGATTTTAGCGGAATTCCACTCATGGGAGTTATCTCGACGTTCTACCGAGAATTTAGGCAGCGTCACGCTTCCGTTGTATGGCTGGGGCATTTTAGGTGCGAATCGGCGGTTGCGATTTTGAACCAGTTTAAGTGAAAGCGACGTACTTGCTGACCGTCGCGGTCGGTTGCGGGCGCGATTCGATGCATGGGGATTCTCTCTGAACAAGTAGGATCAATACTGGAAACGCTGATTCGCGCACGAAACGGCCCCCAAACATTTTGAACGGATAACCGGCCAATCGAATAGCGATGGGAATAACTAATGACCACCCAAACATAAACACCACATTTTGCGTCATCATAAGCAGTCAGATTCAGGCAACCGGGGCGCGCCAGCCGCCATCTCCCAGAAAATCCGAGGAACCACCACGTGGACACCGTATTCATCCGCGGCCTGCGGGTCGAAACCTGCATCGGCGTGTACGCCTGGGAACAGCGTATCCGCCAGACCCTGCGCATCGACGTCGAACTGGCGGCTGACGCCGCCCGCGCGGCGGCCAGTGACGACATCGACGATGCGGTGAACTACGCACAAGTCGCCGAGCGTCTGCAGGCACTCGGCGAGACACAGCCCTGGAAACTGGTCGAGACCTACGCCGAACGCGCCGCCGCTGCAATCCTGGAAGAGTTCGACACCCCTTGGGTACGAGTGACAGTGACCAAGGACGTGCGCCTGCCCAAGCGCACCGAGGTGGGCGTGGTGGTCGAGCGTGGCCCGCGGCCACAGGCAAGCGCATGAGCGATTCCCGGCTGCATTTTCTCGGCACCGGGGATTCCGAAGCGATGCGTTTCTGGAATACCAACCTGATGCTGGAGTCCGGCAGCCGGCGTCTGCTGATCGACTGCGGCTACACGATCAAATACGCGCTGCGCGACGCCGGCCTGGCCGTGCCCGACATCGACGCGATCCTCATCACCCACACCCATGCAGACCACGCTTACGGCCTGGAGCGCTTCGGCATCGAGACGCGCTACCGCTACGGCACGCGCGTAACACTCTATGCCGAGCCGGATGTGCTGCCGGCGCTGTGGCACGAGACGCTCAAGGGCAGCATGGGCTACAGCAGCGATGGCGAAAACCGCCTGGAGGACTTCTTCGACGTGGTGGCCATCGAAAACCACAGCCTCGAGTTCGCCGACCATCATCTGCGCACGTTCCCGACGGAGCACACCGGCGGCATGGCGACCTACGGCGTGGAGATCGACGACAGCGTGATCTTCACCGCCGACAGCAAGCCGCTGGCGTGGATCGCCGAAGACCGCTCACGGCGCACCATCCTGCACGACTGCAGCCTGCAGGCGGACAATCCGGTGCATGCCACGCTCGGCGAAATCATCGCCTTCTACCCGCCCGAGGTACGCCGGCGAATGTTGGCCATCCACTACGGGGACGACCTGGAGACGCATCGCGCGGCCATCGAGCGCGAACTAGGCGGCGTGGCCGAACAGGGCGCGAGCCTGGTGCTGTGAGTACAGCGCCGCGCCGCCGCGGATTCATCATCGGCATCGGCAGCAACATCGCGCCGGAACGCAATGTGCCACACATTTTGCGCGCGCTGCTCGATCGCTTCGGCGCACTGAGCATGAGCCGAATCCTGCGCACACGGCCGATTGACATGGCCTCACGGGCCGAATTTCTCAATCTGGCGGTATTCGTCGAGACCGATCTCGATGCCGCTGCACTCAAGCAGGTATGCAACCGTATCGAGACGGACCTGGGCCGTGACCGCGACGATCCGGACAGCGCGCGCAAGGACCGGCCAGCCGATCTCGACATCCTGTTCCCGGTCGTTCCGGGACAGACGCTCCGCCCAGTGATCGAGGGCGAGTATCAGCGGCCGGTCGTGGCCGACCTGCTCACCTTCCTCGGGCTCGGGTCCGCCCCCCATGATCTGCCTGCAGGAGAGCCTGTGAATCTTGGCGGTGTTTCAGCAGGCAAGGTGGCGGCCGCCGTCGACCGGCAGGGCAGCGCCGGTGATGTAGTCGTTGTCGAGCAGAGCGCGTAGCGCGAGATAGACCGGTTCGGCGCCGCCCTCGCGGCCCAACGGGGTTTCGGCCAGAATCGCCGCGCGGGTTTCCTCTCCATGCGTGGGCTGAAACAGGATCGGGCCGGGGCGAATACAGTTGACCTTGATCTCGGGCGCATAGCGCTGAGCGAAGGACAGGCTCAGGTTCTCCAATCCGGCCTTGGTCGAGCAGTACAGGTCGAAGGCGGGGTTGGGACGCTCGGCAAAGATATCCGTGATGTGGACGATGTCGGCCGGCTGCATCCGCGAGGCGCGCAGCAACGCCGCCAGTTCGGTGTTGAGCAGCCAGGGCGCCTGCATGTGGATGGCGAAGAAACGCTGGAACTGGTCCACCGCGGTTTGCGTATCGCCGTCGCTGCCGGCGAAAGCCGATGCGTTGTGCACGACCGCGCGCAGGCGCGGAGTCGTTTCGCGTACCGCCGAGGCCAGGGCGAGCGCTCCGTCGGCGGTATCCAGTGCGCCACAAAGTACGGCCGCGCCGCGCTCGCGCAGCCTGGCGACGCCTTTCGTTTCGCTGTGGTAATGCGCGATCACCGTGGCACCGTCGTCCAGCAGGCGTTCGGCCAGGTGCAGGCCGACACGGCGGCCAGCGCCGGTGATCAGAATCGGATCAGGGTACATACGGCACCTCGGTGTAGAATGCCGCGACATTCTAACAAGGACCTCGGCGGCGGTCCGGGGGACGCGGCGACGTGGACATAACGATGCGAAGGGGCGGCCCGGAACATTTGCCGATGCCAGACGCCGAGGCGCAAGCGCTCAGTGAACATCTGTGCGCGCGCATAGGCGAGGCGATCGACGCCGCCGGCGGCCTACTGCCCTTCGACCGTTACATGGAACTGGCGCTGTACGCTCCGGGGTTTGGCTACTACAGCGCCGGTCTGCCTGCCTTCGGCCCCGCCGGCGATTTCGTCACCGCGCCGGAACTCGGTCCCTTGTTCGCACGCACCCTGGCGCGCCAGAGTGCGCAGGTGCTGGAGTCGCTGGGCGGCGGCGAACTGCTGGAGTTCGGCGGCGGCTCCGGTGCGCTGGCCGCGGAACTGCTGGCCGAGTTCAGCCGCCTGGGCGTGCCGCTCGAAAGGTACCGAATCCTCGAGCTGAGCGGTTTCATGCGCGCGCGCCAGCGCGAGGCGATCGCCGCACGGGCGCCCGAGTGGCTGGAACGCGTGCAATGGCTGGACGTGTGGCCACAGCAACCGTGGCGCGGCATGGCGCTCGGCAACGAGGTGCTGGACGCCATGCCGGTGCGCTGCTTCCGGCTGGAGGGGAAGAGCGTGTATGAGCGCGGCGTCGCGCGCAGCGGCAGCGGTTTCGCCTGGGGCGAAGCGCCGGCCTCGGCCGATTTCGAGGCTGCCGTGCGCCGGGCGATAGGGGACGATCTGACGGGTTACCCAGAGGACTACTGTGGCGAACTGAACCTGCAGCTCGAGGCTTGGTTCGCGGGACTGGCGGAGAACTTCGAGTGCGGCGCGGCCTTGCTGATCGACTACGGCGACGCGCACGCCGGGCGTTACCACCCCTCGCGTGCGGCCGGCACGCTGCGCGCCTACTATCGCCAGCACGTGCTCGATGATCCGTTCTGGTTTCCGGGGCTGTGCGACCTGACCTCAGACGTCGATTTCAGCGCGGTGGCCGCAGCAGCAGAGGCAGCCGGCTTCGGCATCGCAGGCTTCGCGCCACAGGCTCAGATGCTGCTCGGCGGCGGACTCGAAACCGCGTTCGCCGAGGCCTGGGCGGAAACCTCCGGGGTCGCCGGGCAACTGCGCTTGGCGCAGGAGGTCAAGCGCCTTACTCTGCCTGACGAAATGGGCGAACGTTTCCGCGCCATCGCGCTGAGCCGCGGCGAGGCTTCGCCGCCGCCGGGCTTCGATCTACGCAATTTGCGCGACCGACTCTGAATCCGACTGCATAGGCTGTTGAAGGGGACATCCGAATGTTGCTGAGCCATCTGATCACGCTTGCCGTCCTCCAGGGGTTGACGGAGTTTCTGCCCATCTCCAGCTCTGCGCACCTGATCCTGACACCACGCCTACTCGGCTGGAGCGACCAGGGCCTGGCCTTCGATGTCGCCGTGCATGTCGGCACGCTGAGCGCAGTGGTGCTGTACTTTCGCACCGAATTGCGGCGCATGGCGATGGAGTGGTTCGCTTCGGTGAGCGGGCGCGGCACCGGCCCCGAAGGCCGACTGGCCTGGGCGGTTCTGCTGGGCACCATTCCGGTGGGCCTGGCCGGCCTGTTGCTCAAGGATTGGGTGGAAACGGTATTGCGCAGTCCTCTGGTGATCGCCTGGGCGACCATCGGCTTCGGTGTCTTGCTGGGGCTGGCGGACTGGCTTGGGAAACGCGTGCGTAACGAGCACAGTCTCGGCGTACTCGATGTGTTGTTCATCGGCATCGCGCAGGCGCTGGCGCTAATTCCCGGTACCTCGCGTTCCGGCGCTACCATGACTGCCGGTCTGATGCTCGGCCTGACGCGCGAGGCAGCCGCACGCTTCTCCTTCCTGCTGTCGATTCCGGTCATCGTTCTGGCCGGGGCATTGGAGATCAAGGGGCTGATCCAGAGTCCCGATGCGGTGCACTGGCCGACCCTGATCGGAGGTGCGCTGGTGTCGGCCGTCAGTGCCTTCGCGTGCATTCATTTCTTCCTGAAATGGATAGCGCGGTTGTCGATGTGGCCGTTCGTGGTTGCGCCTTACCCCGTCGGGGCTGGCGCGAGAAATCGCTCCCGGCGATTTTTTCTTTGAAATGCGCAAAGAAACCGGCGAAAGAAACGCACCCCGCGGATCGCTTGTCCCTGTCGGGCCTGCGCCTGGGCGGGGATGGCCGGCAGGACGCCGGCAAAGCAGCCCTTCGCGAGGTTGCCCGACAGGGACAAGCGATCCGCGGGGTGCGTTTCTTTCGCCGGTTTCTTTGCGCATTTCAAAGAAAAAATCGCCGGGAGCGATTTCTCGCGCCAGCCCCGAAGGGGTAAGGCGCAGAGATGCGCCGAACAAATCGGATCGGGCGCGTCACCGCGATCGAGCGAATCCCCATGCATCGAATCGCGCCCGAAACGAGCAACGACGGCCAGAAAGTACGCCATCTTCAATCACACAAAATCAATACCCCAAGCGCTGATTCAAGCTTGAAACTGCCATCCATTAAGAGCCACCCCACCTCCAAAACCATCAGCCACACCCACCACCGTTTCCCACGAAACTTATGCAACAATAACGCTCCATCGAACGCCTGATAAAACAAATACGGATGGGGGGGAACAAAGCCATGACGGAACAAGGCGCTATGGACGCCTGCGACGTGCTGGTCGTCGGCGGCGGACCCGCCGGCTCGGCAATCGCGGCCCTGCTGGCGGAAAAAGGCCGCGACGTCGTGGTGGTGGAAAAGGACCGCCATCCCCGTTTCCACATCGGCGAATCCCTGCTTCCCCAATCCATACCGCTGCTCGAAAAGCTCGGCGTCATGGAGGAGATCAAGGAACGCATCGGCGTATTCAAGCCCGGCGCGGAATTCAACTCGGACACCCACCCAAAGCAGCGCCAGGTGTTCTACTTCAAGCGCGCCTGGGACAAGAGCCAACCGCATGCCTACCAGGTACGCCGCGCGGAATTCGACGAAATTCTGTTCCGCAACGCCGAACGCAAAGGCGCAGCGACCTTCGAGGGCATGCGCGTCAACCGCATCGACTTCCGCCAGGGCGGCACGCATCACGTCGAAGCCGTCGCCGAGAACAGCGTCACCCGCAGTTGGGAAGCGCGTTTCATAGTCGACGCCACCGGCCGCGACACCCTGCTGGCCAAGCGCTTCGGGCTCAAGCACAAGAACCGCAACCACAACAGCGCCGCCCTCTTCGGCCACTTCCGCAAGGTGCCACGCCGCCTGGGCGAGGACGCCGGAAACATCAGCATCTACTGGTTCAAGCATGGCTGGTTCTGGATGATCCCGCTGCGCGACGACATCATGAGCGTCGGCGCCGTGTGCTGGCCCGAATATCTCAAGACCCGCGACTGCTCCCCGGCCGAGTTTCTGCAAAAGACCATCGCGCTCTCTCCCGGCGTGGCCGAACGCATGCAGGGGACCGAACTGGTCGGCGAGGTCCAGGCGACGGGCAATTTCACCTATTTCTCCAGTACCGCGGCGGGTGACGGCTACCTCATGGTCGGCGACGCCTACGCCTTTCTGGACCCCGTCTTCTCCAGCGGCGTGCACATCGCGCTGGTCAGCTCCTTTGCCGCCGCCAACGTGGTCGATCGCATCATCGACCATCCACAGGACGCCACGCATCTGGTCGCCGAATACGAACGCCACATGAAACGGGGCATGACCTCCTTCGCCTGGTTCATCTACCGCTTCAACACCCGGACCATGCACAACCTATTCATGTCGCCTCGCAACGTCTTCCGTATCGAGGAGGCGGTAGTTACTATGCTGGCCGGCGACGTGTTCCGAAAAACCCCGATGCGCCTGCCCGTGCTCGCCTTCAGGGGCATCTACTACGTCACCGCCCTGCTCAATCTACCCAGCGCCATCCGCGCCTGGCTCAAGCGCCGCCGCAACAATGCAATGACCTTCACGGGAGGTACGCTGTCGGTCGACGACGACTGAGGTGCCAGGGATACCACATGCCATCCGAAGCCATACAAATGAATCGTGCAAGCCAGACCAATGGCGGCCCGTTCACGGTCCGCTACACCGAGTTCGCAGACCGCGCCGCACTTGCCGACGATCCACGCACCCTCGCCCTGATCGGCTTCGGCGACACATCCCGGCCGGCAGCGGGCACGGTCTGCGATTTCGACACCGCCCTGCCGCAACTTGCCGGCGCGCCGGTGCTCGAACACTGGCGAAGCCCCGTGCCGGTCGAGCGTCTGGCGAATGACGGCCTGCACATCGCCCGCAACGGCGAGGTGATGTTCGCCTGCCTGCAACTGCCCGCCGACGACATGGCCGGCGATGCCCAGCGCATCTACGCCCGGATCCTCGAACTGCTGCGCACCGAGGGCTACCCGCATCTGCTGCGCGTATGGAACTACTTCCCGCGCATCAACGCCGTCGAGGACGGCATGGAACGCTACCAATCGTTCTGCGTTGGCCGTTATCACGCCCTCGAAGTTCTCGGTGAATTCGAAACCACACTGCCGGCAGCCAGCGCGCTGGGCTCGCACAGCGGCGACCTGCAGGTCTATTTCCTGGCCGCCCGCGAAGCCGGCATCCAGATCGAAAACCCGCGCCAGGTCAGCGCCTTTCGCTATCCCAAGCGCTACAGCCCGCGCAGCCCCTCGTTCTCGCGCGCGCTGCTCAAACGCTGGCCCAATGGCGGAGCGCATCTGTACATCTCCGGCACGGCCAGCATCGTCGGCCACGAAACCCGCCACGACGACCTGCTGTCGCAGCTCGAAGAAACGCTGACCAACATCAGCGCGCTGATCGAACAGGCGCACATCCGGCACGGCCACAACATCGGCCACGTCGAGGAACTCGACCTGCTCAAGATCTACGTGCGCGAGCCGTCCATGCTCGGGCCGGTACACGACGCGCTCGAAGCGCGCTTCCAGAACCGCGCGACGCCGCAGCGTCTGTACCTGCAAGCCGCCGTCTGCCGCTCGGACCTGCTGGTGGAAATCGAGGGAATGCACCTCGGGGAACGATGATGACCCGACGCACGGCCGCACCCCACCGGGCACTCTGCACGGCCGTTACAGGCATCCTCGTAGCGCTCGCTTGGGCATCGCCGGCGAGCGCCGAAACCAAACCGCTGTACGAACTCGGCGCCGGGGTCTTCCTCGTATCTCTACCCGCGTACCGCGGCGCCACGGAATACAAGACCTACCTGCTGCCATTCCCCTACGTGGTCTACCGCGGCCGTTTCCTGCGTTCGGGCCGACAGGGCGTGCGCGGCGTGTTCTACGAAAACCCACGCGCCGAGCTGAGCCTGAGCGCTAACGCCTCGCCGCCGGTCAGCAGCCACGACGTGCCCATCCGCGCCGGCATGCCCGACCTCAAGCCGAGCTTCGAGATCGGCCCCGAACTCAAGCTGCATCTCTACCGCACGCCGCGGATGCAGGTGGACTTCCGCCTGCCGGTGCGTGCCGTGCAGACCCTGCAACTCAAACCCATCGGCTGGGTCGCCTATCCGCATCTCAATCTGGACCTGCCGGACTGGCGCGACAGCGGCTGGAACCTGGGCTTCTCGCTCGGCCCCAGCTTCGGCGACCGCGGCTACCACCGCTATTTCTATGACGTTGCCCCGCAATACGCCACGGCCGACCGCCCCGTCTACCGTGCGCCGGCCGGCTACAGCGGCGCGACCTTCTACTTCGCCGCCAACCGGCGCATGGGGCAGCTCTGGATCGGCACCTATCTGCGCTACGATTCGCTCGCCGGCGCCGCGTTCCAGGACTCACCGCTGGTGCGCACGCGCCAATACCTCTGCGCCGGAGTCGGCCTGGCCTGGGTATTCTCAGAATCCTCGCAGCGCGTCACCATCCGCCCCTGACTTCTCGCCTGCATCGCCCATGACAGACACCGCAGATCATCGCTTCGCCTGGACCGTTCCCGTCGACCACCCGGCGCTGGCCGGACATTTTCCCGGCGACCCGCTGCTGCCCGCCACGGCAATCCTCGACTGGCTGGACCAGCTGGCTTCCGACACCTTCGGCCACGGACTCGCCGGCGGCAGCACTCAGGCCAAGTTCCTGCACCCGGCACGCCCCGGCGAATGCCTGCAGGCGCGCCTGAACCCGCTGCCGAAAGGTGGTTTCGGCTTCGAGATCCGCATTGGCGACGAGCTTGCCGTCAGCGGCCGCAGCACGCCCGCCTCCGGCAACATCGCATGAGCCCGACCTGGCGCACCCGCCGCGAACGCAGCAACGCCTTCACGCTATGGCTGATCCGCACGCTCGCCCTGCACGGCGGGCGCCGCCTCGGCCGCTTCCTGCTGTACCCGATCACCGCCTACTACGTGGCTACATCTCCAGCCTCACGCCGGGCCTCGCGTGCATACCTGGGCCGGGTACTCTGCCGTGCGCCGCGCTTCGGCGACGTCTGGCGCCACTTCTTCAGCTTCGCCAGCGTGATTCTCGATCGCGTATTCTTCCTCAGCGGCCGCGACCGGGATCTGCAGGTGGATATCCGGGGCGCCGAACAGCTGCTGACGCTGCGCGAGCAGGGCCGCGGCGCACTCCTGATCGGCGCCCATGTCGGCAGCTTCGATGCGGCACGGGCGCTGGGGCGCACGCGCACCAACCTGCCGCTGCGCGTGCTCATGGACCTGGAGCACAACCCAGCGATCACCCGGCTGCTGGACGCGCTGAACCCCGACGTGGCCGCCACGGTGATCCAGCCCGGCAGAGTGGACACCGCCCTGCGCGTGCAGGAAGCGCTGGAGGCCGGCGAGTTCGTCGGCATTCTCGCCGACCGCGTTGTCGAATCCGGCGACAAGTGCCTGGAGGTGGACTTCCTCGGCACCCCGGCGCCGCTGCCGCTGAGTCCGATGCGCCTGGCCATCGCCCTGCACGCGCCGGTGATCCTGTTTCTCGGCCTATACCAGGGCGGCAACCACTATGTGCTACATTTCGAGCGCCTGGACGACGGCGCCAAAGTGGCGCGCCGCGACCGCGACGCCTATGCCCAGACGCTGCTGCGGCGCTATGCCTCCAGCCTCGAAACCGAGCTACGCAAAACCCCTTACAACTGGTTCAACTTCTATGATTTCTGGGCCCGCCACTAGACGCCCTTTCGCACGCCCGCGTGCGCTCCACATCGCCGCCTGCATCGCGCTGCTCGCATGGTGCGCGCTGGCGGGCAGGGCGCAGGCCGCCGACGCGGCGATCAGCTTCAACCGCGTCCTGCAGGATCTCGCCGCGGTGCGTTCGGTCGACGTGCCCTTCACCGAGACCCGCCACATCGCCATCCTGACCAAGCCGCTGATCCTGCACGGCAGCCTGATCTACCGGCGGCCCGACTTTCTGGAGAAAAAGGTCACCGCGCCCATCCATCAGCGCTTCACCCTGAACGGCGACCGGATCACCCTGGTCGACGCCCAGGGCCGCAAACGCACGATCTCGCTCGACATGGCCCCCGAGGTCAGTTCGATCGTCGGCGCCTACCGCGCGCTGCTGCGCGGCGACCGCAAGGCGCTCGAATTCAACTACTGGACGAAGTTCAGCGCCCGCCAGGACCACTGGCAGCTGCAGCTCGAGCCCAAGTCACGCAAGCTGAGCCAGGTGATAAAGAGCGTGGTGATCGACGGCGTGAACGCCCGCATCACCCGCATCACCACCGAGCAGGCCAGCGGCGACCGTTCGGTGATGCGTATCCGGGCACCCGTCACGCACAGCGGATGAAGCCGCGCGCCATCATCACCCTGTGGGCGCTGCTGCTCGCGCTGGCCGGCGTATTCACCGCGCGCGTACACGTCGATTCCTCGCTGAACGCCTTTCTGCCGCGTGCGCACAGCCCCGACCAGCACCTGCTGCTCGACCAGTTGCGCAGCGGCCCCGCCGCCCGCCTGGTGCTGATCGGCATTCGCGGCACGGACGCACAGCAACTCCCGGCCCTGAGCCGCGGCCTCGCCGCAAAGCTCGCCACAAACAAGCGTTTCCTGCGCGTGGCCAACGGCTCGGCCGGCGCCTTTCGCCACAGCGGCGACCTGCTGCTGCGCTACCGCTATCTGCTCGCGCCCACCCCCCGCCAACACCCCTACAGTGCCGCCGCACTGCATGCCGACCTGCAGGCCCGGCTGGGCGAACTGGCCTCGCCGGCCTCGGCCTGGTTCTCGCAACTGCTGCCGCGCGACCCGACCGGCGCCCTGCAGGCGCTCGCCGCACGCCTGCAGCCCGAACATGCCCCGCACCAATGCGGTGGCGTATGGTGCGACGAACAGGGCAGGCGCATGCTCCTGCTCGCCGAACTACGCGATGCAGGCGGCGGCTTCGCGGCACAGGCGCAGGCGATCCGCGCCATCCGCGCCGACTTCGCAGCGCTGCCGCACGCAGACTCGGCGCAACTGCTGCTATCCGGCGTACCGGCCATCGCCGTCAACACCCGCGACCAGATCCGCTTCGACGCGACACTGCTCAGCGTGCTGGCCAGCGCGCTGCTGATCGGTCTGCTGCTGCTCAGCTACCGCTCCGTCCGGCTCGTCCTGCTCTCGACTCTGCCGCTGGCCAGCGGTGTCATCTTCGGCATCGCAGCGGTAGGTCTGTTATACGGCGGCATCGGCGGCATCACGCTGGCCTTCGGCATCACCCTGCTCGGCGTCGCCGTAGACTACCCCGTACACCTGTTCAGTCACCTGCGCCAAGGCGAGAACGCGGCCAAGACCCTGCGGCGGTTGTGGCCGACGCTGCGCCTGGGCGTGCTCACCACCGCGTTGGGCTACGCGGCGATGATCGTCGCCGACTTCCCCGGTCTGGCCCAGCTCGGCGTATTCGCCGCCACCGGCCTGCTGGCTGCCGCCCTCACTACCCGCTGGGTGCTGCCGGGCCTGCTCGCAGACTATGCGCCCCGGCCCTGGCTACCGCGCTGGCAGCCACCGGCGCGGCTGCGCACCATCGTCCGCGGCATGCTGCTGATCGTTGCCGCAGCGGCCGCGGCGCTGGTACTGCACCACGCCGGCCAGTTGTGGCAGGACGACCTCGCCGCCCTCAGTCCCGTTCCCGCGCAGGCCCGCGCGCTCGACCACTCGCTGCGCAGTGCGCTGGGCGCGCCGGGGCCGCGCATGCTGTTCGTGGTGCGCGGCAGCAGCGCACAGCAAGTCCTGCAACGCAGCGAAACCCTGCAGCCGCGGCTACAGCAGGCCCGCCAACAGGGCTTGCTGAGCAGCTACGAGATGGCCGCGCGCTATCTGCCCAGCGTGCGCACCCAGCGCGTGCGCCAGGCGGCTCTGCCGGATATGGCCGAGCTACGCTCGGCGCTGGTCAAAGCATGCAAGGGCCTGCCTTTCGACCCGGCGACCTTCGCGCCCTTCGTGCACGACATCGAAGCCGCGCGCAAACTGCCGCCGCTGCGCCCCGCCATGCTGCAGGACACCGCGCTTGGCGCGCGCATCGCGCCACTGCTGTTCGCGCAGGCTTCAGGGCGTTGGATCGGCCTGGTGCCGCTGGCCGGCGTCGTCGACCCCACCGCGCTCGCCCACTGGTACGCCAAGGCCACGCTCCCCGGCAGCGATCTCGTCGACCTCAAACAGCAAAGCAACGATCTGATGAGCAACTTCCGCGCCGAGGCCCTGCAACGCTTCGCCTGGGGCGCGCTGGGCATGCTGTTGCTCCTCGTTGCCGGTCTGCGGCGACTGCGTCCGCTGCTGCGGGTCATCGCCCCGGTGGCGCTGGCGCTACTGGTGGACGTGGCCGTGATTCTCGCGGGCGGCAGCCGGCTCTCGCTGTTCAACCTGGTGACCCTGCTGCTGGTGGCCGGCGTCGGCGTGGACTACGCGCTGTTTTTCAACCGCCGAGAATCCGATCCCGCCGAACGCACCCGCACGACCCACGCCCTGACCCTCTGTCTGCTGTCCACCGTAACCCTATTTGGTATCCTTGCCACCTCGGGCATTCCCGTGCTACGTGCCATCGGTATGACGGCCAGCGTCGGCGCCGCCTCGACCTTTTTGTTCGCCTGGGCCCTGGCGCCGCAATCAGCCACCTCTCGGCAGGCACCACGGGCTTAGGAATAGAAAGATCCATGCAAACGCTTCACCTCACCGGCTACACGACGATTTCCGCGCTGGGGCTGGGAAACACGACCGCGGTCGATGCGCTGCGCGGCATGCGCGGCGGCCTGAGCCGCTGCGACTTCGAGGACGTCGATCTCGACACCTGGATCGGCCGCGTCCCCGGCGTTGACGAAGCGCCCATCAGCGGCCACCTCGCCGCCTACGACTGCCGCAACAACCGCCTGGCCGCCATGGCGCTGGACACCGACGGCTTCGCCACAATCGTCGCCCGCGCGCGCCAGCGCCACGGCTCCGCGCGCATCGGCGTATTCATGGGCACTAGCACCTCCGGCATTCTGGAAACCGAGCACGCCTACCGCCGGCTCGACTCCGACGGCTCCCTGCCAGCCGACTACCGCTTCCGCGAAAACCACGAAATCTTCTCGCTCACCGATTTCGTGCGCCGACGCCTCGAGCTGCAGGGGCCGGCGCTGACGGTGTCCACCGCCTGCTCGTCCAGCGCCAAGGTCTTCGCCACCGCCGCCAGACATATCCAGGCCGGCTGGTGTGATGCCGCAGTGGTCGGCGGCGCCGACAGCCTTTGCCAGATGACGCTTTACGGCTTTCATTCGCTGCAACTCGTATCCGCCAATCCGTGCCGTCCGCTGGACGTACAGCGCGACGGCATTTCCATCGGCGAGGCCGCCGCCTTCGCTCTGCTGGAACGCCCGCAGGATGCCGACGCCGGCGTGGCACTGCTCGGCTACGGCGAGAGCACCGACGGCTATCACCTGTCCAGCCCGCACCCCGAGGGCCGCGGCGCGCTGGAGGCCATGCGGGCGGCGCTGCAGCGCGCCGGACTGGACGCCGCCGCGCTCGACTACGTCAACCTGCACGGTACCGGCACCCCGGCCAACGACAGCGCCGAGACGCGCGCGGTCGCGGCGCTGACCGGCCACGGCGTGCCAGTCAGCTCCACCAAGGGCTGGACCGGCCACACACTGGGCGCGGCCGGCGCCACCGAAGCCGTATTCAGCGCACTGGCGATCGAACACGGCATCCTGCCCGGCACGCTCAACCTGGACACGCCCGACCCGGTGCTGGCGCCGCTCGACCTGATCCGCAGCAGCCGCTCCGGCTCCGTGAACCACGTGCTCAGCAACTCTCTGGGCTTCGGCGGCAGCAACTGCAGCCTGCTACTGGGGGCCGCATGACCACCTGCAGCATTCTCGGCACCGGGCTCTACGCACCCGGTCTGGAATCCCCGTCACAGGCCGCGCCGGTGCTGCGTGGCGAGCAAGCCTATCAGGCAGCCGAGCTGCCCTCTCCGCAACTCGACTGCCTGCCGCGCAACGAGCGACGCCGCACCACACCGGCCATCCGCCTGGCGCTGGCTGCAGCCCAGCAGGCGACCGTGAACCTCGACGCCGCCGGCCTGGCCACCGTCTTCGCCACCTCCAGCGGCGACATGCCGCTGGTCGACACCATCTGCACCTCACTGGCTGGACCCGACCGCGCACTGTCGCCAACGCTATTCCACAACTCCGTGCACAACGCCCCCGCCGGCTACTGGAGCATCGCCACCCAGGCCCACGGCCCCTCGTCGAGCCTCGATGCCTACGACGCCAGCTTTGCCTGCGGGCTGCTGGAAGCGGCCGTGCTCAGCGCGACTGAAGGATTGGAAGTGCTGTTCGTCGCCTACGACCTGAGCATGCCCGAACCCATGCACGCACAACGCCCGATCGACTCCGACTTCGCCGTGGCGCTGGTGCTCAGCCCGCCACGCGACGGTACACCCCGACTGGAACTCGAACGGGCGGAATCCGCCGCGGCGACGGTCTGCGCGGATCCCAGCCTGGAACATCTACGCACCACCAACCCGGCGGCCCGCAGCCTGCCCGTGCTGAGTGCGCTGGCCGGCGACTCGCCGAGCCGCGTCGTGCTGCCCTATCTCGACGAAGGCATCGGCCTGGCGGTCATGTGCACGCCTGCATGAACGCTGTCGTGCTCGACAAAGCCGCACTGTGCACCCTGATTCCGCACGCCGGCGACATGTGCCTGCTGGATGCCGTGCTCGCCTGGGACGATGAAAACATCCGCTGCCGCAGCACCAGTCACGGCCTGCCCGATCACCCGCTGCACCGCGCGGACGGCACCCTCGGCGCCAGCCACCTGCTCGAATACGCAGCCCAGGCCGCGGCCGTACACGGCGGCCTGCTCGCGGCCGCCGAGAACGCCTTGCCCACACCCGGATATCTGGTCGCCACCCGCCGCCTGCAACTGCACGCGCGGCGCATCGATGACCTGCCGGGCGATCTCGACATCGCGGCACACCGGCTGTTCGCCGGCCCCGGCGGCTGGATCTACGAGTTCGAAGTCGCCCAGGCCGACACGCAACTGGCCGCCGGCCAGTTCACCATCGCCCATCTCGAGAGCGACTCTGAGGAGCCGCAGGCATGAGCGTTTACGCGGTTATTCCCGCCTACAACGAAGCGACCACCATTCGTGATCTCGCCGCCGAAGTGCGCAGGCACGTCGACGCGCTGGTCGTGGTCGACGACGGCTCGCAGGACGGTACCGTCGCAGCCCTTGAAGGTCTCGAAGGCGTCGCCGTCCTGCGCCACACGCAGAACTCGGGCAAGGCTCAGGCACTGCTAAGCGGTTTCGAACACGCCCTGGCGCACGGCGCCGAGGCCGTCGTCACCCTGGACGGCGACGGCCAGCACCAGCCTAGCGACCTGCCGCTGCTGCTCGGCACGCATCGCAAGAACCCCGCCGCGCTGATCATCGCGGCGCGCACCCGCAAGCGCGCCAGCTCGCCGGGCATCCGCCGCCTGGCCAACCTCATCGCTGATTTCGGGATCAGCTGGGCCTCCGGCGTCCTGATCCAGGACTCGCAAAGCGGCTTCCGCATCTATCCGGCCGCATTCCTGAACCCGCTGCCCACCGCCCCCGCACGGCGCGACAGCTTCACCTTCGAGACCGCACTGCTGATCCAGGCCGCGCACCGCGGCGTGCCCTTCGGTTTCATCGACATCGACACCCGCTACTTCGAAGGCCAACGACCCAGTCATATCCGCCACTACGACACCTGGCGGATCGCCGTGCACGTCGGCGGCCAGTTGCTGCGCCGGCGCATGAATCTGCCCGGCCTGCCCATCGCCCTGGGCCGCCTTATCGGCCGCCCACCATCACCACTGGGCAATCATTCGCTGCCCTGAATGCAGACATGATCCTGCTCTCAGACATCCGCAAGACCTATAGCCACCCGCGGCAACTCGCCCTCGACGGCATCGACCTGGACATCCCGTCGGACGCGCTCTACGGGCTGCTCGGCCCGAACGGCGCCGGCAAGGCCAGCCTTATCCACATCCTAACAGGCTGATGAAATTCGCTCAGGCGAGTGCGAGAGAAGGAAGCATCGGGCAAAAAATCGCAGTTTATAGAGTGTAAATGAGCACAAGAGCCCGATTCCGACGCGCTATCGCGCCGCATGAGTAGAATTTCAACAGCCTGCTAACCGGTATCCTCACCGCCGACGGTGTCGATGTACACACCGACAGCCGCCCGCGCCGGGCAGGGTGCGTGTTCCCGGACATCGCCCTGGTGCCGCAGCGTCTAGCCTTCTACCCCATGCCGAGCGTAGCCGAGAACCTGCGTTTCTACGCCGCGGCCACGAGCGATCGAGACCGCCGGGCTGCAAAATTACCTGCACAAGCCCGCCGAGCATCTCTCCGGCAGACTCAAGCGCCGGCTCAACGCCGAGGGTATGACGCGGCTCTACACCTCGCACTACATGGAGGAGGTGGAACAGCTCTGCCGGTACATCGCCATCATCGACCACGGACGCATCCTGTGCGCGGACGAGGCCGGTGGGCTGCTGGCCAGCGGCGCCGGCCAGTCACTGCAGGCCGAACTCGATCGCGCGCCGGCCCCGTCCCTGCGCCGGACGCGGGAAGAGCGCTGCCGCGCCCACTTCGACACCGTGCGGCACCTGACGATCCAGGACAACCCGGCGCGGCGCTGCAGAGTCTCGAACAGATACTGCGCGAAGCCGGCGTCGACTTGCGAAAGCGATTGCTGAGTACGAACACCAATATGCCGGACCGGCGCGAGACGATGGCGAGGGCATTTCTGAGCGGTGCGTATACAATACAGGGGATCGGCGGGCATTCGGGGTGCATTACTCGACAGTCAGCCGTACAGTCCGCTGGTTCGAGGCGCATTGATGGTTATGAACGGAATGCTTGATTGCAAGACCCCCAAATCTCGCAAGCGGCGTTCCAGGCACGACGGAGCGGTATCGCTTGCAACTTTGGCCTGCGCGCCCGCGATTGAGCCCACTGTGCTCAAGACGCGTACGGCCTAGCCAGTCATTCAACCTAACCGCCCGCTGGCGTAGCCAATGGGCGGCGTCTTAACTCAAGTGTTAGGCGTCGCTAAAAAGGAGGGGGCAATGTCTTCTGCCAACACGCCAGATCAGGAAAAAGCCTATCCATCGCTTATTACAGCATTGTACGCACGCGATGCGTATACGAAATGTCATTGTGACCGAGTCTGCAAGCTGGCGCAGGAAATGGGCCAAGCGGCCAACTTGAGTGCCACTTCATTAGAAGCCCTACGTATTGCCAGTCAATTGCATGACGTGGGAAAGATTGGAGTACGTGATGACGTCCTCTTAAAGCCTGGAAGGCTTACATCGGACGAATGGGAAGAGATGAAATCTCATTCGGTAATTGGCGAGCGAATCATTAAGGACACATTCCTATCAAATGGAGTCGAGGTTGCATCTATCGTCAGACATCACCATGAATCATTTGATGGAAGCGGATACCCGGATGGACTGGTAGGCGCGCAGATTCCGCAGAATTGTCGAATTCTTTTAATCATTGATACCTATGATGCAATGACTACGGGTAGGCCATACCACAAGGCTATATCACATCACGAAACCATGAGTATCCTGAAACAAGAAGCCGGCACCAAACTTGATCCAGAGATGTTTTCGTTGTTTTCAAGAGTCATTGAGCGCACTTCAACCCGTACCTCGTAATTATCCAACATAGAATATGGAGCGCCGCGAAGCGGTGCTGGTTTAACCAGTTGTTAGGCGAGCCATGAATCCGGCCAGAGTAGTTCGCAGCGAAACCATGAAGCTTACCGATCTGCCAATTATCGGTGAGACTGGTGCAGCGGGTTCTACCCCGTTTTCACGGGCGGTTTAAAAACGGCTGAAAAATTCTCATCCTGCTTGGTCACTCTACGATGCATACGCGAATTGTGGAATCGTTCGATGTAGTCGAACAAATCAGCTCGGGCTTCGTTGAGGGTGCGGTAACGGCGATAGTTGACCCGCTCGCGCTTGAGTATCCCGAAAAAGCCTTCGCAGGCGGCGTTGTCCCCGCAATGACCTACAATACTCATGCTGCTGATCAGCGCGTTCTGGCGCAGGAAATGCTGATAGTCGCCACTGGTGAACTGACAGCCTCGATCTGAATGCAAAATCACCTTGGTGACTTCCTGGCGCTGCCAGATCGCCATCTCGATAGCCTGGATCACCATGTGGCGGTCCTGCCGGTGATGCATGGCCCAGCCAATGACCCGCTTACTGAACAGGTCGATCACGACGCAGAGAAACAGCTTGCCTTCCAGCGCCTTGATCTCGGGGATGTCGGTCACCCACTTGCTCTCCGGCTCCAGGGCCGTGAAGTCCCGCTCCAGATGATTCTCGATGCCCGCCGGGCGGACGCTCGGACGACCCAGGCGTTTACGCTTCTTGCGAGGCCAGCCCTGGATGCCATGCGCAGACATCAGCCGGGCAATACGGTTCAGGCTGGCCGACTCACCTTGGCCAACCAGCTCTTCCCGCATGCGGGGCGCACCGATGACGCCACCGCTGTCGTCGTGGATCTCTCGAATCCGTTCCAGCAGACGTTCGTTCTCTGTCGCACGGGCACTGGGCGCGCGGGTCGACCAGGCGTAATAG